>CAYWTC010000010.1:0-20197 GCA_964461165.1 uncultured Candidatus Saccharibacteria bacterium
GTGTATGTAAAGCTAGGGATCTTGTAAAAGCCCTAAGGAACTAATGTCTGTGATGATGAAGGTTTTCTGACTGAGAAACTTTTCCATGTAACATATGTGAGGCAATGTATGTCGTGATTGGCACTGCCAGTATGAGGCCAATACTTCCGATAAGGATTCGTACTATTTCAGTTGCGAATACCTCGCTATTGATAATAAAGAGGGGGCTAACTGTCTAGCTTTGAACAAGCAAGATTAATGGTAAAGATGCACCGACATAGGCAATTGCAAGAGTGTTTACCAGCGCACCAATATGCTCTCGGCCGATGCGTATACCTCGTTTGTATACCTCTTTTCGGGTCATGTTTTTTCCTGCTCTGAATAATTCTTCGACTGCAATTGCTTGTCCTATGGCAATGTCATAGAGCACGCCAAGAAGCCCAATCATGATTCCACCAAACAAGAGTCCGATCATACTTATCGCTCCACCTGTGTCCATTGTGAGATACGTGCTTTCTTCGGAGCTATACCCACTGAGTCCTGATGTGTGTACGACATAGTATGCCGCAAGGCCGGTGATGATAACAGTGATAATCATGCCTATGACTGCAGATGTTGTGGTCCTGTTGTATCCGTGTGTAATATATGAACCAACGATAATAATAAGTGAGGCGACGCCAATGCTTATAAGTATTGCATTGTAACCGTTGTATATGCCTGGAATAAGAAGATAGAAAATAAGAAAGAAACTGCCGATGAGGCTGGCAAGTCCTCGAACGCCTTGTATGCCACCAAAAATAAAAATAAGTAACACACAAGCAAGTGTTAGCCAGAGAAGGGTGTCGAGGCGATACGGGTCAGCTACCGACCAGTAGTCGGTGCTGTCGAGGCTGTTGCGCTGGTGTCGTGCATAAAAAGTATCTCCTTCCTGTAGTTGGATATAGTCATTCTTGAAGGTGACGGTTGTACCTTTACGTTCACCGTCAAGAATTGTTGCTTCTAGTGTCTGTATGTGTCCTATGGTATTTATTCCTGGAATTGTTGTTGTCGCTTGGTCAATAATACGAACAACCTGAGCTTTTTGAAAATTTTCCGTATCCATGACGAGTGTGGCCTGTGCATGGATTAATGACGGGCTGATAGTTGCACAAACCAGGAACGTGAAGAGTAGTTTTTGTAACATAATATAAGTATAACTATTTTTTGCTGCACGACTTGCAGATACCAAAAAATTCAAGGGAGTGAGATGTGATGGTAGAAAAATGTCGCGATGTTTTTAGAACTTCTTTTTGCAGATTTGTCTGCTCGCAGTGTTCGATATCTTCTATTGCGCCGCACTTTTCACAAACGATATGGTGATGGTGGTGATCTTCGTGAAGAAACTCATAGAAAGCAGCAGTGTTGTGAAGATTAACCTTCCCGACAATTTTCGAAGCAACAAAGTCTTCAAGGGCGCGATACAGGGTCACCTTATCCATGCCACCACCCATTTGCTTGTGGATCTCTGTTGCGGTGAGTGGTTTCTTTGTACGACTAAGGAAGGAAATGAGCGAAAGTCTCCCGGGGGTAATTCTGTACCCGTGCCCCTTGAGAAGAGTCTCGTGTGCATACTGTTCTTTGGATTTCATAGTTGCATTAGTATACCACTAACGCAACTGTATTGCAATAGTGGAATACATGTTGTATAGTACTAGCGCAACTAAATTGCGTTATATGAAAATTGCTTTCGTGGGAAAAGGTGGGAGTGGTAAAAGCTCCGTATCATGGCTTGCCACTAGAACTCTAGAAAACAGTGGTACTTTTGTGTTGGCTATTGACGCAGACCACAATATGGATTTAACAAGCAACCTTGGTTTAAATCCTGACACCACTCCACGCATGTACGAAACAGAGCAAGACTTTATGGAACATATCGGTGTTACAAAGGTAAGTAGTGTTCTTCATAAAGATATAAACAGCCTTCCTTCATTTACCGTTAATCCACAAGATTCATATACGGCCTCTATTGTGAGTAAGGTAAGTGATAAGGTGTCACTTATCAATATCGGCCTTGGTGCACCTGAGGTTATGTTTTCAGGAAAATGCGCACACGGTCTTTCGGGTTCGCTCAAGTATTACCTTGGACTTCTCGATGAGAAAGATGATTTTGTGGTGATAGATAGTGTCGCCGGGGCCGATATGCTTAATTATGGGCTCTATGCAGGCATTGATGCTGTTATTGGTGTTGTTGAGCCACATAGAAATAGTGTTAAGGTTTTTGAACAGATTCAAGATATTTGCCGTAAGTCATTGATACCTTGTTTTGCAGTAGTTAACAAACCTACAGATAATGAATTTTATAAAGACTTTGTTGTGAAGAACAGCGAGAAAATAGTAGGCGAGATTCCGTTTGACGAAAATATTATGAATTACGATTACGCAAAAGTTAAAGCAGAAACAAAACAGTCAATGGTTTCTGTTATTGAGAAAATTACAAAGTTGAATAAGCGAGGGAATCTTTCAACAATTAAAATGTTTCAAGATATGAAGCGAGGGTTGCCTGATATTTAGTATATGGAAGATCTAAAACTATTTAACAGTATTCTAGAACTAAAGTCTTTAAAGCCATCAAGGGAAACAAACCGTGCTTTTTCAGAGTTGGTAAGATTCTGTGAACATAACAATCCTGTAAGTTTAGAACCATATCAGGTTGAAAAACTAAGAGAGCTTTCTTCTATTGCTGAGTATGAGATGGAAGCATTCTGGGCCAAGAAGATTATTGCCTCTAAAGATCCTCAGAAAGAGCTTGAGAAGTTTTGGTACTACAAAAATTATGAACAACTTGTTGAATTGGAGTATTCAAGTATTACGTGCGTATGTAAGAATGTAAAGAACTTTTTGTTTATAGGTGGTGGACCGCTTCCTCTTACGGCGATATTGCTTTGTAAAAAATACGGACTCACATGTACTGTTTTAGAAAAAGACCTTGAGAGTTATGTGATGTCTGTTGCGTTGCTCCAAGCGCTAGGTTTGTCGGATGGTGTACAGGTCCTCCATATTGATGCAGAGGACTACACCAAATACAGTGCGTTCAGTCTTATCTATCTCGCGGCTATGGTTGGTCAAGATGAGGCGTCAAAAAATAAAATCATTAGCTTGATTCACCATAAAATAAAGAAAGGTAAGTCACTGCTCTGTAGATCATCGCACGGTACTCGCAAGCTACTCTATGTTCCTGTTGCCAAAGATCTCTTCAAAGAAATTCGTCCTGTTCTCGAAGTTAGACCATATAACTCAATCATCAACTCATTTTTTATCTTACAAAAGACATAATAGTTTTTTGTAAGATAACGACAAACCGTAAACAATATGAAGCAAGGAGAATCATCGATGCAAAACAAGGAAGATCTACTTAAAGAGACCAATGAAGCTGTGGCAGTTTTGCTTAAGCAATATGAGCAGTATTTGCTGCTCTTAACAATTCTTGAAAGGGGTTTTGATCCTAGAAAAAAACAAATACCAAAAAACTGTTTTCATTCAGTGGGGGTCCTGTCCAATACCTTGGTGAAGGTGAGAAGCTAACCCCTGAGTCGAGAAAAGCGGTGGAAAGAGAATTAGAAGACCTTGGGGTGGCAATGAAGTATCAGAACCCACTTATCTGGTTGAACTATAAGTATCTGGCATACAAGAACAAGCGTGATAAAAAAGGCGAAAGCCTATTTATTGATACGCTAGCAAAACTGATCGAACACTGCAGCGGTGGTGACATTTGTATTCGAAGGTTTGATGCCATCAATCTTTACTTGCGGCGAAAGCATGAAGGGAAAGATTTAACTTCAGCTGCATTTATTGATCCAGCCACAACTCTGGATATGGTTGGGAAAGACCCTCGATTTATCAACATGTGTCTTGATCAAGAATTTAGAGCAATGTGGAGTGCTCATGAAAATGCTGCATCAGGCAAGTGGCAAAACTACGTGCTCACAAATCCTGATCATGACTGTGAAGTGAACTGTACCTGCTAAATCAGAAAGGAGATTTGAATGGGTCATCATCACTGGTTATTTAACGTGTTCCTCATTGTGTACGGAGGTTTTCTTCTCGCACATGTATGGGGAATGGGGTTCACCTCATGGCACATGCTTGTTGTGATGCTTATGGGTGTGGCGGTAGCGTTCATTGCTCACAAGCAACATGGTTACGTGCCGTCGGTGCTCCTTGTCAGTCACATGATTGTTGAGTGGTGCTATCATGCACTTCATGGAAATCACTACTCTTTGGAAGAGATTGTATTTCATGGGGTGCATGCACTACTTGATGTCGTGTTTCTGTGCATAGAAGCAAAGGAGCATTACGCAAAATATGCGTTGCGACTGCTTGCTATGGTTACTCTTGTTCTTTTGGGTGTATTTGTTTACTACTATGTACCCCCACGACAAGTTGCCTCGGTTCCTGTATCTGCTACGATGTCTCCATTAATTGCTCAGGCATTAGAAGTGCGAAAAGCGATGAGTGGAAATCATGTGCATGGTGGGGGAATTATTCATTACACGGTAATCGGCGGGATGATTGGGTGTGTCATGGCACACCTGATCTCTTGGATGGTTCTTGTGTATCGACAAAAAGATTCTGCTCGCCCATAAGTAATAGGTGTGCAGCGAAACAAAACCCCGTCTCTCGACGGGTTTTTATTTTGAGCACGTATAGAGACTTCAGACTCTCTAATTTCTTAAACTGTAATTAGTTCGTTGAATTTAGTGGTATCTTTGGTGACGAAGTTGGAATAATTATAGAAAATAGTATAGAGTACCTTCTGTAACTGTAAGGGTTACCTGAGGTGGAACAGTCCATCTTTGTATTCCTGTAAGGGGAACACGATGTTTTTCAAAAAGAAAGCTGTGCCGAAGAAGTCCCATGATCTTGTCATCATGGAACGAAATCATGAGGTTATGGACTTGGCTGTAAAGGCTGTCGAAATGGTCACACAAGTACCTTTAAAGTTGAACCACTCTTGCATTGAATGGTGGGACGATTGCCCTGCACGCAGTATTCGAATGCGCGGTAGGTTGATCTACCCCGTCAAAAGTCTGTACGGGATTATTTGTTTTGACTTTAGTGCAAGGTTTCGCGCAGAGTTTCAAAAACACTTTGTGCCGGAACGTGGGGAGTTCAGCACAGCCAAACTCGACGATGTTTCTATTGGTCAAAATTGGGTGGGCAGTATTGATTTTCTTCACACAGGTGACGAGCTGGAGATTGTTACTCCTGAGTCTTTTGTCGCCTTGATACGTGAGAAAATCAAACAGTCTGCACAAGTTCTTTTGTGAGCATGGGCCCGCACCGATGTGCGGGCCCAGTATTTTTTAACGAAGTTGGAATAATTATAGAAAATAGTATAGGATAGAGCAGTCTGTATTTTTAGATGAAAGGAAGTCCGAATGGTCTACTCGACTACGCCCAAACTTGGTCTGACAATCACGGTAAAACCCTACAGAAAGAGTAGCGGGATGAAGGGGTGTGGTCGCGGTGGAAGCACTGGGAAAAAGGCAGAAGTCAGTCAAGCGGGGGAACAGCCTGTCACTGTTTACGGGGACTCGTTTGCGGATCTTTGCAAGAAGATTCGTGCACAGTTCAAACTGTCACCAAGTGTCACGATTAATTCCTCGGGCATAACGCTTGTTTGAACTTCGCTACCTTACTTACCCCGTCAAATGGACAAGCCCGTTTCGACGGGCTTTTATATTGGTAAAAAATGAAGTTGGAACTTATTAAGTTGGGTTATAAACCCGTCACCTCTTCTACAAAAGGAATCCGAGCGTCCTTTTTCTTTAGTGCTAAATAGAAAATAACAGCAGAACATATAATAACTGCCCAAACCACGAGGAAATAGTTTAAACTCCCTTGCGTGCTTAGGTACCCAATAACAGGAGCAAGTATGACATACGGCAGTGTTCGCAGAAATGAGGCGACAGACAAAACAGTTGCCCTCTGCTGGTCTTCGGTGTGATTATTGAGAACTTCGCTCATAAAAGGATGTAGTATTTGCTCTCCCGCATACAGAGCAAAGATAACGAAAAATCCTAGGTAGCCAATATCAAAGAGTGAAAACAGAAGACTGGCAGCTGCGACCAAGGAAACAAGAGAAATAATATATTTCTCACTGAAGCTATCGGCGTGTTTATGTATTATTCCAAGTACGAGGATGGTTATAATTCCGCTTGCTGACACCACAGCCGCACCCCAGAATGGGTCAAAATAAAATCGACCAAGCAATAAGACACGAAGAAGTCCCCAGTCTGTTGTGTAAAAAAGACACTGCACTGCGACTATAATAGGTACATACATCAAAAGTTTTGGTGTGGCAAATTGCGCAAAGCCTGATGCAATATTTGAAAGATATTCTCGTAACTCGACACCGATCTTGTTTCTGCTCTTTATTCCTCGTGAGTCTTTCATGGACAATACAGTGGTCGCAGCAACAACGAAAGCTGATCCAGTTAAGGCCCATGGAAGACGAGGGTCAACCATATGAAGCCACCCTCCCAAAAAAGTAGCGAGCAGTCCTCCGACAAGAGATGCTTGTGAACATTTTGTTACTAGCTTCCTCCAGTGGCTTGACGTAGTTTCAAATTTTAGTTTTTCAAAAAAGAGAGCTTCGTCGGCACCAGAGACAAAAGCAGCGCCAACCATGACAACTGCTTGTCCGACAAAAATCAAGGCAAGCCCTCCCATCATTTGAGTAAACATTCCTGTGGCTATCAGAAACAGTCCGATCTTAACCATTTTTGCCCGACCAAACCTATCAGCAAGTACTCCTGATGGCACTTCCGCAAAAAGACCAACAGCAAAAGCAAGCGCATCAACAATACCGACCTGTTGGTCGTTGATAAAAATTCGATAAAAGAAAAGCCAGACAGCGGTGACAAAGTAGAGACTAGTCAGAAATCTGTAAGTAATATATTTCCTCGAAATCGATTGTTGGTTTTGAGTGAGCTCTTGAACCATAGATGATAGATAGAAGTATACCTCTTTCATATAGGGTGGTGGGTAACTCAGATACTTAATTATTTGTGCGGAGGCATTTTATAGTCGCATAAATGCTCCTTAAAATGCACTGCACGGATACTGCGGAGGCAAACTCTGGTCGCGCAAAGCGCTCGCGAGTTTGCACTGCGCAAATTATAGGTTTTTACCTTGGCTCCGCCAGTAAAAACCTTAATTTGCGGAGAATGTGAGATTCGAACTCACGGACCCAATAAAAGGTCGACGGTTTAGTAAACCGTTGGTTTAAACCACTCACCCAATTCTCCGAATTTTAAAACTAGCTATAGTTGGCTCGCTAGTGAACTAAAAAAGAGAACAGGAGCTCTCTTTTTTAGTTCAAGCGGAGACGATGAGATTCGAACTCATGAAGGGCGTAAACCCTTGCCTCGTTAGCAGTGAGGTGCCTTCGACCAGCTCAGCCACGTCTCCAGGTGTTAACAATACTATCACAAGTTAATGCTTTTTTCTATGAGTATGTAGCGTATACTTACTAGCATATGATGACACGACTTTTACAGTACATACGCACTCCGTTTGGAATATTTCTTACACTTTGTGTGCTTTTTGCATTGTTCGTGGGATACAACACGTATCTGCGTGCAACATCAAAGCACGTGCAGCTTGATAGTGATATTGAAGTCGCTGTTAATGAGAAACATTATGAAAAGATTATCGTAGCGGGTGGATGTTTTTGGTGTACGGAAAGTGAGTATAATCATGAGACAGGGGTCGTGTCTGCGGTGTCTGGGTATGCGGACGTTTCTGGTGAGTACGCCGTGGGTGATGGGCCGCGATATGCAGATGTAAGCTCTGGTGCTGTGAAAGCACGAGAGGCGGTGCAGGTGGTATATGATCCAAAGATTATAGCTACTGAGCGTATTTTGGAATTATATTTTAAACATATCGACCCGACGGACTCACTCGGACAATTTGCAGATAGAGGGTATCAATACTCGCCAGCTATTTATTACATGACAGATGAGCAGAAAAATAAGGCACAAGAAATTATACGGCGGATCGTAGATAGTAAAAAGTTCGACTCTCCTGTTACTGTGGTGGTAGCTCCGTTTACAAACTTTTATCCAGCAGAAGAGTATCATCAAGATTATAAAGACAAAAACCCTGTACGGTATGCGGTGTATCGAGAGGGAAGTGGTAGAAATGCATTTGTTACAAAGAATTGGGCGGACGATAGTGTTGCAGTGAGTGCAATTTTCCCACATACTCTAGCTATGACATCACAACCTTGGACACGCATATCGCCTGATGTAAAAGCTGCGCGCATACAAGAACTTACACCACTACAAGTCGAAGTCACACAGCGTGAGGGTACTGAGCGACCGTTTGATAACGAATACAATGCGAATAAGGAAGTGGGAATATACGTCGATATTGTGAGCGGCGAGCCACTATTTTTATCAACCGATAAATATGATTCAGGTACCGGATGGCCAAGCTTTGTACGACCTGTTAGTACGAGCTCTGTAATGTTGCGAGAAGACAAGCGACTTTTTTCTACGCGTGTAGAGGTGAGAAGTGTCTATGCAGATTCTCACTTGGGGCATGTGTTTGACGATGGCCCACAAGATAAGGGTGGTAAACGTTACTGTATGAACAGTGCTGCAATGAGATTCATTCCTGTGGACAGTATGGCACAGGAAGGATATGGCGAATATATACAAGCGTTATCACAGTAGTGTGTAAAAGTGTCACACTTTTATTTCCTCACTGGTTATACTAGGTGAAGGCCATATAAAAGACCTACTATAACGTATATCTTACACTCTATGAAAAAACATATTATTTCAACTGGTATTGCGATAAGCGCACTATCATTCGCATTTGCACAGGGTGCTTCAGCCACAGCGCCTGTACCACTTGGGGCAGCACTCCCTCCAATGATTACCACCGGAGACGCAGTGACAGACGCTCAGGTTAAGGCTTTGTATAAAGAAATGGAAGCAAAGATCAAAGCTCTCCGTGATGAATATCAGGCAAAAGTAAAAACAATTGTCGGAGACAAAAAACCAGTGATTATACGTCCAGACGGATCAACGACAACGCCTAAGGAAGTAAAGAAAGAAATGAAAGAAGAACGTAAGGACATGCGTCAGGAAATGCGCGAAGATCGTAAGGAGGCTCGTGAAGCAGCCATGGGAACAACAACTGGTTCTACAACACCAGAGAAGAAGCCAGGATTCTTTAACTGGTTCCGAAGATAATTCGAGAGGTAAACACTAATAAAAATACTCACCACTGGGTGAGTATTTTTATTAGTGTGCGAGCGTAATCGCATGCACAGAGGAGGCTTTATGCGCCAAAAGAAGGTCTCGTAGCTCAGATAAAGTAGCACCAGTTGTGGTAACGTCATCTACAAGCATGCAGTGTTTGCCGGCGATTTGATCACTGTGCCGGAGAGAAAATGAGTTCCTTGTGTTGTGTAGTCGAGAGCTTCGAGTGGGCATGGTTACTTGCCGAGGTGTCTTTTTGTGTTTGATGATAAGTTTATCGTTGTAGGGCTGTTTACATGTTGTGGCGATAGCTTTGGCAATAACAGCGGCATGGTTATAGCCACGAAAGAGAGTTTTGTGATGATGTTGAGGCACGGGAATGATAAGAACTTCTTCGTGAGGAAGAATTGCTTTAATGTGGCTTTGTGACGCAACGACGATGTCGGTAAGCGGTGTGTATGTATGCGAGTACTTACCGTTGTGAATAATTCGTTTGATTGTCGAGTCTTTGTATTGAAATAGTGGCGTGACCCACAGATGAGGACTCTCATATGCACGCGGGATAGATGCGACACATTCTGTACAGATGTATAAACCGTCTCGTTTGCAAACGATACATGTTTTTGGAAACACAATATCAATAATGTGTCGCCACATGGGAATATAATACACCATGAATGGTGTTTGCACGGTATACTAGATATATGTTTTTCTCAAGAAAGAAAGGAATAGATCAAGCCATTGGTATTGATATAGGCTCGTCAGCCATTAAGATGGTGCAGCTTAAAAAAGAGCATGAGAAAATTATTCTTGAAACCTATGGAGAAATAGAGCTTGGTCCATACGCCGGACTAGAGTCTGGACAGGCAGCGCATCTTGGGGACGAGAAGCTTGTCGAGGCACTGGAAGATCTTTTTAAAGCATCAAAAGTGACATCACGAGAAGCTACGATTGCCATAGACTCATCTGCTGTGTTTGTATCGCTTGTTAGTGTGCCACAGGTGAGTGACGATGAGTTGCGTACTATGATGCCACTAGAAGCTCGCAAGTATTTACCATTTCCTTTGACAGAAGTGCAGATGGATTGGTGGAAAATACCAGGGTTTATTGGTGTAGAAAAAGATGATCATACATTGCAGGTTGTGCTTGCTGCGGTTAAAAACGATACGCTTGCTATGTATGATCGTATTTCTCAAAAATGCAATCTCACACATCCAGAATTTGAAATAGAAGGTTTTAGTCTTTTGCGAAGTTCGCTCTTTGGGGTGCGGGGCATGGTCCTTGTGCTTGATATTGGTGCGCAGTATTCGACGACATCTTTGATTAAAGATGGAGTTGTAATCGATATGCACGTGATGAGTCGTGGCTCACAAGATAGCACTATACAGCTTTCGAAAGCCCTTTCACTTCCAATCACAGAGGCAGAAAAAATAAAACGAGAGTTCGGATATCATGGAGACACCGCTAATCCATACGTCAAAGATGTGATGCAGCTTTCTAGTTATCCACTGTTTGGTGAGGTCGCACGCCTATCACTGATGTACGAAAGAAAGTATAATCAGAATATCGAGGGAGTAATTATTTCTGGAGGTGGTGCACGTGTACCAGGAATCCTCGACGCATACAAAGAGGCCATGCATATACCAGGGCGTCTCGCGGTACCGTTTGAGCAAGTAGATGTTCCGGAATTCTTGCGAGAAATGGTAACGAGAATTGGTCCAAGCTATAGTGTTGCTGTCGGGTGTGCGCTCAAAAAAATACTCTCACAATAATTCATGTCATTTTCTTTTCGACCAACAGGGGTAGCAGGTGAGGCGTCAGCATCATCGTCTGCACCATCTCGCGCACCAGAACCGGCTAAGGGGTCATTCTTTTTTATTGCACTTGCCGCACTTGTGATAAGCGTGCTCATCGCTCTTGGCATGTATGGATATTCAGAGCTTGTACGCCGTTCTGTGGAGGGCAAGAAAACAGCTCTTCAAAATTACGATGCAAACCTTGGCGTGCTTCCGCTAGAAGATATTCGTCAAATGTCTAACAGGCTTCGTGCTATTAACCAACTTGTCAAAGAGCATCCATCAGCTTTATCTGCGTTTAAGGTTGTAGAGGAGAGTGTAGAAAACAGTGTCATCTACTCAAAGCTTGATTTAACATACAGCGAACAATCTAAGCAATATGTTCTTACCCTTAATGCAAAAGCTCCAAGCTATCGAGCTGTTATACAACAAGTAGACGCTCTCAAAAAAGCACCATACACACAGTATCTTTCAAAGATTTCTGTTGACGGTGTGTCCCCAGAGTCAAATGGAGATATACGATTTAGTATCAAATCACCAATTACGATTAAGGGTATTCGTCCAGAGACGGTATTGCTTAAAGATACGTCTGTCGAAGGTGTTGTTGTTAATCAGGTCGCGTCTTTAACTGTGTCGACAACTACTACACCATAACTACCATGTCACCAAAACTTTTTTACACACTAGCGTTTGTTGGAACTTGCGTCCTTTGGTATGTCGTTATTATTCCTCTGTACTCTGGGGCTGGTACGGTATGGTCTCCTGAGACAGGGGTTAAAGAGTTGCGAGTGCTTGATACTCAGTATTCGGTCGCACTCGCGCAAGCGGATAGTATCGTGGCACAAGCAAATCAGATCAACAGTGACTATCAAACCATTCCAGAGGATGTTAAGAACGGCATGTCGGCAATGGTGCCTCAAAGTGTTGACCCTATTCGCTTATTAAGTGAAGTGAGCTCTATAGTTAATATTTCAGGCTTAGCACCAGAAAGTTTATCGTATTCTGAGGGGGGTCAAGCAGATGCGTCTGGGAGAGGTACGTACACCATAGGTTTCGCAGTAAAAGGTTCATATGAACAGTTTAAAAATATGATGAGAAATTTCGAAACAAGCTTGCGACTTTACACTATTAAGACAGTTGGAATAACTCCTTCGGGTAAATCAGACGGGCTGTCATCGTTTCAGGTACGTTTAGAGACATATTATATTAAATAGCCTATGAAACCACTCACTGATTTCTTTATTAAAAACAAAATAGTTGCAGAAGCTGCTATTGCTATTGCTCTCGTCGCTGGAGGGTATTACGGCATATCGTTATTTATGGGAAGTGGTGAGATAACTGTTGTTGAAACAAATGAGCAGCTCCTTGGTCAAAACTTTGTGCTTTTTTTGAAAGCAGTGAATCAGGACCACGTCTCTCTTACGGACAGATCTTTTCTTAGTAATCCTTTGATTGCAGAGCTGCAAGATTTTACTGAAATCATTCCTCCTACCACAGAACGTGGTCGTGCCGATCCATTTATACCATATGCTTCTTCTCGACCTCTTCGTTAGTCAAAATAAGTTAACTGAGGCAGAAAGTAAAGAAATTGAAGCTGCTCTTTCAGGTAAGGACGACGTTATTGTCGATGATTTACTTGCGGCAAAAAATATTTCTGGCGACGACATAGCACAGGTCCGCTCTGTTTTGTACGGCCTTTCAATTTATACAGAAGCAATCCCAGAGAACAAAGATCTTACAAAGTATATTAACGTCGGGCAGTCAAAACAGCTTTACGCGGTGCCTCTTGAACTTAAAGACGGAATACTTCTTGTGGGTGTGGTTGATCCAGAGCATGCTCATGTATTAGATAGTTTGCAGTTTTTGTTTGGAGCTGATCATCAGGCGTATAAAGTTTATTTAATAACACTGTCTTCATTCCGTGAACATTTTGGTATTAAAGTCGAAGCAAAAAATGATGCAGCATCACTAACTGATCAGGTGGATGGCGATTCGCTTATTGATTATGTCACAAAGGATTCCGAAGATAAAAAAGATTCTACATCAGAAGATATAGACCTTGAAAAAATCGAAGGGAACATCGACCAAGATCTTGCGAAGCTCTCCATACCAGATATTTTTTCTATCGTCCTTAAATATGCGATTGATGATGGAGCTAGTGATATTCACGTAGAGCATATTGGTACTGCGGTACGATTCCGCTGCCGTCTTGACGGACAACTCACGACCATAGCAACACTCCCACCAAAGCTTCATCCGATGCTTATTGCGCGTATTAAGATTCTATGTGGTATGAAGCTTGATGAAAAACGAAAGCCGCAAGATGGGCGATTTAGTACAAAGCTTGGTGATCATACGGTCGATTACCGTGTGTCGACATTTCCTGGATACTACGGAGAAAAGGTGGTAATTCGTATTTTGGATAGCTATCGTGGTGTCAGGCCGCTTGATACGCTTGGTTTTTCGGCGCGGCAATTAGAAGAAGTGCGAGCAGCACTAGCAAAACCCTTCGGTATCATTCTCATCTCTGGTCCGACTGGTTCTGGTAAGACGACGACACTATACGCCATGCTAAGTGAGCTCGATCGTGAACACAGAAATGTGGTATCTCTTGAAGATCCTATTGAATACAACGTACCGTCAATGAATCAGTCTCAGGTATTTCCAGAAATCGGATATACGTTTGCGTCTGGTTTGCGATCTATTTTGCGACAAGACCCGGACATTATCATGGTGGGAGAAATTCGAGACGCGGAAACAGCACAGCTTGCCATTCAGGCTGCGCTCACAGGGCACTTGGTATTTTCTACAATTCACACCAACACGGCAGTCGGTGTGGTAACCCGTCTCTTGGATATGGGTATTGAGCCTTACCTTATCGCTCCAACATTAAACGTGGCGATCGGACAGCGTCTCGTGCGATCAATTGCAGAGGGGTGTTCTGTTCCTATGGATATGAGTGAGGGGATAAAGACGATGTTAGACGAACAGTTTGCGAGCTTGCCTGAAAATGTGCGAAAGGCGTTACCTCTTGATCAGCCGCTTCATGAAGCAAAGCCGAGTGAGCAGTACCCAAGCGGTATGAAGGGGCGTATTCCGGTATTTGAAGTACTCACGATTGATAAGGGGTTACAAGATTCTATTCTTCACTCAAAGGGTGAGGCTGCAATGTGGGAAGCTGCACGCACAAACGGTATGCTCACCATGAAAGAAGATGCGATTATTAAATCAATTGGAGGCACGGTGCCGTTTATAGAAATCAACGAACTATAATCGTGTGAGTTATACGATTGTACTTCAAGAGTTGCTTGCTATACTTTATCTATGAACTATGATGTAGAGCTCGACGATCTTATTATGACACTGGTAAAAGAAGCAGGGTCTGACCTGCATCTTGTCGTTGGAAGTTTCCCAACGGTGCGAGTCAATAGAGATCTTATACCTTTAACTCGTAAGTGGGAGTTAAAGCCAGAAGATACAGTGAGCTTGCTTCGGGCTATGGTTGGTGAAAAAGTTTTTACAAACTTTGTTATTAAACAAGAGCTTGATTTTTCATACGAACATCATAAAGAATATCGTCTGCGTGGTAATGCTTCATTTCAGCGCGGTGTGGTGTCTGTCGCCCTTCGCCTTGTGCCAAAGGTTAAAAACTTTGAAGAACTATCCCTTCCGCAGCATCTTGTGCAGATTGCTCAGGCACGACAAGGGTTTTTCCTTGTTGTTGGGCCGGTGGGACAAGGTAAGTCAACTACGCTTGCTTCGATGGTGAATCTTATTAATAGCACATCAAAGCGTCACGTTGTAACGATTGAAGATCCTGTGGAATTTCGTCATGACAATGATAAGTCAATTATAGAACAACGAGAAGTTGGTATTGATACAACAGATTTTTATAATGCATTGACGCATGCATTTCGTCAGGATGCAGACGTGATTATGATTGGTGAAATGCGAGACAAAGAGACAATGGCGGCCGCAGTTACAGCAGCTGAGACAGGGCATCTCGTACTTTCTACACTTCATGCAAATAGTGCTGCGCAGACAGTTGATCGTATTATTGATACATTCCCAGCAGAGCAGCAAGGTCAAATTCGTATGCAGCTCGCAGCGTCACTCATTGGTGTGCTGTCGCAGCGGCTCATTCCACGAGTCTCAGGTGGCATGATTCCCGCGGTAGAGCTTTTGATTAACACTCCAGCAGTATCAAACCTTATTCGTGAGAAAAGAACAAATGAGATAGATGTTTTGGTGGAGACTGGGTCTGAAAAAGGTATGATTGACTTAGACAGGTACTTGGCAGACTTGGTGCGTCGAGGTGAAGTGCTTAAAGAAGATGCGATTGTACATGCACGTAAGCAAAGCATTTTTGAACGACTTATTTAACAACATAGTATGCATTTTTCTTATCGTGTTATTACCAAGGAAGGATCACCGCAGGATGGCACTATCGACAGCCTGACTCAAGATGGTGCGCTGGCTGCTCTTCAAGAGAAGGGGTTTACCGTTGTGTCACTGACAGAGCAAGCAGAACCTGTGTCGCTTGGTTTGAAAGAGCTTCACTTTTTCAAACAGAAAGTAAAGATTAAAGATGTCGTTATTTTCTCACGACAGATAGCAACACTCTTTGAGGCTGGTGTGTCTGCGCTTAAAGCGTTTCGATTGTTGGCTGCGGAAAATGATAACCACACACTACAAGCAGAGCTTACTGAGGTGGCAGATGACATTGAGTCAGGAGTCGCACTTTCTAAGGCCCTTGAAAAACATCCAGACCTATTCTCACCATTTTATGTGAACATGGTAAAGTCGGGTGAAGAGAGTGGAAAGCTCAATGAAGTCTTTTTGTATCTTGCGGACTATCTTGATCGTGACTATGAACTTCGCCAGAAAATAAAAAAGGCATTAACATACCCAAGTTTTGTTATTGGCACATTTATTTTTATTATGATGGCCATGTTTGTGTTTGTTATCCCTAAGATGGCGGCACTTTTTGCAGAAAATGAGGCTGAACTCCCTCTTGTGACAAAAATTATTCTCAATATATCAAACTTCATGGTTGCGGCATGGCCATATATAATTGTTGGGAGTTTGGTCGGTGTATGGTTTTTACTTAAATACATTAAAACAGAAGAAGGTGGTTACAAAGTTGATATTTTAAAGACAAACATTCCTGTTATCAAGAACTTGTTTCAGAAAATTTTCCTTGCACGCTTGGCGGACAACATGAACACGATGCTGACCTCTGGTGTGCCGATCGTGCGCTCCATAGAAATAACATCGGCCGTGGTTGAAAACAGGGTTCACCGGGATCTGCTCATCCGAGTATCTCAAAAGGTGCAAAATGGTGTGGCTTTTTCAAAAGCCTTGCAAGATGAGAAAGATGTGCCGAATATTTTGGTGCAAATGGTGCACATTGGTGAAGAGACAGGTGAACTTGGTTATATTCTTAAAAATTTGGCAAATTTTTACAAACGAGAGGTTGATACAGCGATAGACAGTGTGATATCTCTTATTGAACCAGCTATGATTGTGGGCTTGGGTCTTGGTGTGGGAGTGCTTGTATCTGCGGTGCTGCTCCCGATGTACTCACTTTCATCAAGTATTTCATAGGTTTATCCACACCAAAACTTGCCTATGCGACATTAGGGCGTATACTTAATAACATCTACAAAAAGATAGAACCAACTTATGAAAACATCATTGCTACACCGTGGATACAAAGGATTCACTCTCATCGAACTCCTTGTCGTTATTGCAATCATCGGTCTCCTTTCTACGGTTATCGCAGCTCCTATTACTGAAGCTCGTAGAAAAGGTCGTGACAGTAAAAAAATATCAGACGTACGAGCAATTGTAACAGCGATTAATATCTATTCTGATGACAATGGTGGTGTCTATCCTCCTAACCTCTCTGCTCTCGTTCCTCGATATTTACCAAACTTGCCTTCGGCAGCTACTGCGTCAACAACAGCTCGTGATAAGTACATGTATGTTGCGTACGTTGACTCTGTCGTTGGGGTCGTCGGTTACCACCTCGGTGTCAAACTTGAATCAGCAAACCAGGCTCTTAATGACGATGCTGACTGTGGAGGAGATTCAGCGGCACCTATTGGTGCTGGTAAACCATGTATTGGAAGTCTTACTACCGCAGCCATTCCATACGTATGCTCTACTGCGCCGTGTGCTATTAACAACACGAACTTTGCATCAGTACAGGCTGGTACTCTGCTTATCGGTGTTGCCAACAACGACTTTGGTAGCGCCGCAGATACTGGAACGTCAGTGTGTACATCTGCACTTGCGACGTGTGTGTACGACCTTACAAATTAAATCATTTATATAGAACCAACTTATGAAAACATCATTGCTACACCGTGGATACAAAGGATTCACTCTCATCGAACTCCTTGTCGTTATTGCAATCATCGGTCTCCTTTCTACGGTTATCGCAGCTCCTATTACTGAAGCTCGTAGAAAAGGTCGTGACAGTAAAAAAATATCAGACGTACGAGCAATTGTAACAGCGATTAATATCTATTCTGATGACAATGGTGGTGTCTATCCTCCTAACCTCTCTGCTCTCGTTCCTCGATATTTACCAAACTTGCCTTCGGCAGCTACTGCGTCAACAACAGCTCGTGATAAGTACATGTATGTTGCGTACGTTGACTCTGTCGTTGGGGTCGTCGGTTACCACCTCGGTGTCAAACTTGAATCAGCAAACCAGGCTCTTAATGACGATGCTGACTGTGGAGGGGAAGATGCACCTCTTTCAGGTTCTACTAAGTCGTGTATAGGAGCTGTCGCATCTTCTACAATCCCATATGACTGTACTGGTGGTACATGTTCTATTAGTAATACAAATTATGCAGCAAACGGTGCCGGTCACCCAGCAGCATCAAGTGCTACGACAGACTTTGGAGGTAGCTCAGATACAGGAACAACAGCATGTACATCTGCACTCACAACGTGTATCTACGATTTGACTAACTAGGAGGGTGTGACAGCTGTTCTTGCGTTTATCTACGGTGCTGCACTAGGAAGCTTTGTTCTTGTGCTGGTGGAGCGTATGCACGTCGCGCCTGTGCTTCGCGCGCGAAGTAAGTGTCTTACATGTGGCGAGCAATTACGGTGGACTGACCTCATTCCGATTGTTTCGTACCTCAT
The DNA here is from genome assembly GCA_964461165.1 of uncultured Candidatus Saccharibacteria bacterium. Classification (GTDB taxonomy): domain Bacteria; phylum Patescibacteriota; class Minisyncoccia; order Phycocordibacterales; family UBA5272; genus UBA11704. The sequence continues at coordinate 18,194 of CAYWTC010000010.1, forward strand.
GCTTGGTGGTAAGTGCAGGTATTGTAAGCATGGGTATGGTGTGCAGGCTATATCTATTGAAATATTGTTTGGGGTGATGTTTACTCTCGTGTTTTGTAAGATTTTGTCAGGTCTTGATTATATTCCGGCCGGGGTTGCTTTGGTTTACTACACCGTACTTGCAGTTGTGCTTGGCGTAATGGCACTTTACGATAGTAAACATAGGTATATTCCTGGTGGATACTTGGCTGCTTTTATACTGCTTTCTGTGGGAATGTTTTGTGTGCGACTCATGACAGAAACTGGGGTATTGGTACTCCTTGGGCCACTTATCACAACGCTTCCATTTGTGGTGTTGTGGGCGGTGTCACGTGGAAGGTGGATTGGACTGGGAGACGTCATATTCTTCTTTGGTATTGGATGTTTTTTTGCCCTTGAAGAAAGTGTGATGGTGATACTCATATCATCATGGATAGGTGCTGTGTACGGACTACTGCTTGCTCTTCGTCATCGTCATGGTATGCGAGGGCTTACTATACCTTTTATACCGCCACTTGTATGCGCGTTCGTCATCGTCCTATTCACAGACATTGATATTCTTTCGTTCATTAGTTTGATTGGAAGGGTATACTAAGAAGATGAAACAGCTAACGCTACGACTACGAGGATTTACGCTCGTCGAACTTTCTGTGAGTTTGGCCATTATGGGTGTGCTCATGGTTATTATGCTTTCAAGGTATCCTGACTCAGCACTTCGTATTAACTTGGCAAACTATACTCACTCACTCGCCCTTTTGATACGAGAGGCACAACTACGAGGAAGCGCTGTCGACAGTTCATCTGGTGCTTATGGTGGGTACGGTGTATTCGTGACGCAGTCAGATACGAGATCAATCGTATTTTTCGGAGATTCTGTGGAAGGTGCTGGGTCACAAGGTATCGCTGTGGGGAATGGTCTCTATGATACCGCAAGTGTGATAGCCGAGACCAAGAGTACAACCACACTCCCGTTAAGTTTTAGAATAAGCAAAATGTGTGCAGCAACTATTTCTGGTACTTCGTGTAATCAAACAGCAGCGTATGGTGTGCCTGCTATTTCTAATCTCACTATTTCATTTACGAGACCGAATTCACAAGCAAAAATTTACGTGAATCAGAACTCTGCTGTGCGATATACATCTGCGTGTATTGAGCTCTCTACAAACAGGGCACCTCAGACAGGCCACAGACGAAGTGTGCAGGTATCAAGTTCTGGGATGGTAACGACATCATACTCTCCATGCGAATAACATCATCTCTACGATCATTGCCGGGGTTTACACTTATTGAAATTTTGGTTTCAGTGAGTCTATTCACAACGATTATGGTCATTGCTACTGGTGCGCTTTATTCTGCGCAGGTCGTCAACAATAAGTTACAACAGACACAAATTATTTTTGATGGACTTAATGTGAGTACTGAGCTTATGACTCGCGATATGCGATATGGACATATATTTAATTGCTCTGTTAACTCACCAAGCACAGAAGTCAACCTCACAAAAAGAAACAGCTGCCCTCTTACATCTGGCACTGGAGGATCTGTTATATATTTTAAACCAGCAGAAACTCCAAGTTACGTTGTAACACCAAGCCTCTACCGTGTGTCATATTTTGTTGAGAACGGTATTTTGTATAAAGCAGAGTACCAAGAAGGGAGCCCGGCATATACAAGCAGAGAGCAGATAACAGGTAATAATATTACAATCGATTCGTTACGTTTTTTTGTTACGGGGGCATTTTCTCGTAGTGGTTCACAAGATGTCGGGAATGCGACAGACGAAACTCACCCGCTTGTCACCCTTATTATTTCTGGAAAAACAAAGCCAGAAGATCGCCGTGTCGAGCAGATACGGTTTACCATACAGACATCTGTGTCTGCTCGTGGACTTGATAACTAATCTATGAAATCACTACGCACACTGGCACAGCAACACATACGTCGAGGGTTTACTCTCGTTGAGACACTTGTCGCGACAGGTATAAT
>CAYWTC010000010.1:20217-22101 GCA_964461165.1 uncultured Candidatus Saccharibacteria bacterium
ACCACTTACTGTCGCACTTAACTCTTCATCATACGCAAAGCAGACGAAAGATTTCATGGTTTCAACGTACCTTGCCCAAGAGGCTTTGGAATTGTTGCGTCACCAGCAAGAGTCAATATTTATTATGTGCACGAGCGGTACGGGAACAAATTGTTTACCAGATGAAATACTGGGGGAGACGACAAAAGAGGCCGCGTGGAGACTGTTCAAAGGCAGACTAACTTCAAATTCATACGGAGTATCATGCTTCTCTGCGGAAAATTCACAGGGTTGTACATTCGACGTGCTTGATATGACAGGAGATGTGACACTTCCTTTCTTTAAGTACTCTGGAGGGGGGTCTGAGTGTTCTGCGTTGTCATCGAATGTTCCTGCGAGCCAGGCTGGTGTAGTGCCAACATCGTACTTGTTTGTGTGTGGTGGTGTTGGAGGCCGAGGTGACGGATATACAAAAACACAGTATGGGCGAGTAGTAAAGATGGAACGGGTGTACCAAGAGACGCTGAGCAGTTTTGACCAGCAGTACTTAGATGACATACGTGTGACGGTAACGGTTTCTTTTAGAAAGCCAAATGGTGTTCTCCGAGATCTTTCACTTACCGACTTCCTCCATGCGAAATAATATGAAATATTTTTTATCACAGCTTTTTAAACAGTCACGACGAGGATTTATCATACCGCTAACATTGCTTATCTGTACTATTATCCTAGCTGTTGCAACAGGGGTCTCGATTATTTTGGCAAAGGAAATATTATTTTCACAGGTGACACGGTTAAGCCAGTATGCGTATTATGCAGCAGATGTTGGCGTTGCGTGCGCTACGATTATTGACGATACGTATATTGATCCTGCGACAGGTATCGGTATCTTCGCATATGACACCCTTACCAATAAAGAAGCTGTACTTGATGCACATAATAGGCAGCGCACATTGCGTAACTTACCAAGTCTTTCTTTTTCTGACATTAGGTGTGCGACATCTGAAATTTTTAATGTTTCTGCACAAGGAAGTCACTTTACTGAGAGTAACTTTAGTTATAACGGGGTAACTGGTAAGAGCTCGAACTTCACTATGCGTATGGATCTTGGGGGCGGAGTTTTAAGGTGTGCAGACGTTACTGTTAACAAGACTGCACAGTATCGTCAAATTATTTCACGCGGCTACTCATCGTGCGGTCAAACAACACAGCGTAAAATAGAGCGCGCTGTTATAAGTACAACAGAAGAGCAACAATAGCCTTTGTTTGTAAGGCTTTTAAGGATATTTATGATATACTAAGACTATGTTAAACAGTGCTCTCCGTCATATAGAAGAGTTACGAAAAACTATCGAACATCATCGGTATTTGTATTACATCACGGACATGCCAGAAATTTCTGACGAAGTGTATGACTCTCTCATGAAAGAATTGATTTCTCTTGAGCAGAAATTTCCAGAATTCGATACACCATTTTCACCAACGCGTCGGGTAGGAGGAGAGGCCATAGAAAAGTTTGTCAAAGTAACTCACGATGTTAAACAGTGGGGTTTCGATAACGTATTTTCATATGAAGAACTGCAAGAGTGGGAGGATCGTAACCTCACATTGCTTGGCAAAGAAGGGGTAGATGACAAGCCTACATACATTGCAGAAATGAAGATTGACGGATTGAAGGTTGTTTTGACCTATATCGATGGTGTCTTTGTTCGTGCTGCAACTCGGGGTAACGGAGAGATAGGAGAAGATATTACTGAAAACATCAGAACAGTAAAAACAATCCCACTTACACTTCCTGAAAAACTTTCTATGACAGTGATAGGTGAGGCGTGGATGAAGAAAAAAGATTTGGAGAAGATAAATAAAGAGCGTGAACAGGATGAGTTGCCTCCATATGCAAACACT
>CAYWTC010000011.1:0-11362 GCA_964461165.1 uncultured Candidatus Saccharibacteria bacterium
TATAGCAAAGGAGGTTATAGATTGTAGCCGTAAAACCAGGCTTTATAAGCACTCTATGTTTAAAATATAGCAACCACAAACTTTATACTCAAAAAATCTATAACAGCATTGTAAATAAACGTTTTATTATAAACACTCTGTAAAACAGAATAGTTAGATTTTTATAAATGTCTTCCTGTGTATTGGCAATATACCCTTATTTTTTATAGACCTACGATGGAAGGCCGTTCCGTAGCCAACGTGAGCCGAAAAAGCATAACCCGGGTACCGAACATCTAAGCGAGTCATATACCTGTCCCTGCTAACCTTGGCCATTATTGATGCCAACGCTATACAAACATAGTTCTCGTCGCCTTTTATATAGTTTGTATACCCCTGTATCTCTTGTGTGATTAGTTTGATTCCTGCATCGACCTGTATCAAGGCCTTTGATATATCAACCCCTTGCTTTTGAAGACCCTTCAAACACATATGTGCGGCATACGACGTCGCCCGTGTCAGCCCATGTTTATCAACGTACGTATTCGAGGCTGAGGCGATTGCGTACACACACATATTTAACTTTCTGTTTTTCCTAACTGACAGATAAATGTTATTTCTCTTTGCTTTTGAAAGCTTTTTACTGTCTCGTATAGTTTTAGAGAAAAATTGCTGTACGTCTGCTTTTTCCTGAAGAGTTGCGTAAGCTGCGACAGTAAGAGGCCCGGCGAGGGCTCCTCGTCCGACTTCGTCTATGCCAATAGTCCATACTCCTGTTCTCATATCCTCACATTCTAACAATTTTGCTACACTGATCCTACGTATGTTTATCCATCTCCGAACACACTCACATTTCTCGCTCTTAAAAGCTCTGCCGAAAATAGATCCCCTTGTTAGGGCTGTCTCTGGGTACGGCATGTCATCGTGTGCTCTTACAGACATCAATGCCATGTACGGGATTATCGATTTTTTTAAATCATGTAAAGATCACAAAATAAAACCAATCATAGGGGTTGAGTTTAGTTATGCATTTGATGACCAGACATACAAACTTGTCCTTCTTGCAAAAAATATTGATGGGTACAAAAATCTGATGCGTATTACATCTATTGTTAACGTAGAGAATCCGACACACCCAACACTTCGAGAGCACGTTCTTCGAGAGTACTCGTCTGGCCTTATTGTTTTATCTGGAGGAACATTCGGACACATCAACCGACTCGCCTGTTCGGACCCAGCACTTGCAGCTCGTGAAGTAGAGGTATTCAAAAAAATATTCGGTAGCGACTTTTACATCGAAATTAACCCGCAGACACTGGCTGAGGATTGGGCAACTCTTCGTGAAAAAAGTATCACCCTAGCACATACAACACACACGCCAATTGTCGGCACCTGCAACACGTACTACCTCCAGCCATCCGACAAGGCTGCACACAAGACACTGTACTCGGTGTCCGGAGAAGAGCACGCCCTCGCAGAGTATTCTCATTTTTTTCAAAAGGATACTTTTGCTTTATGTGATTCACAGACCGCAGAAGAGTGCTTCAAAGATGTGCCCGAGGCTGTAACAAATACGCTCCACATCGCAGAGCGGTGCGATGTCACCATCCCTCTTGGTGCGTGGGTATTCCCAGCTATCGAGCACACAAAAAGTTATGACGAGGACGTACGAGATCTGGCATACGCAGGACTTGCCGTTCGTGAGCTAGAGCCAACACCGGAAGTTATAACTCGACTCGACTACGAACTAAAAGTGATTGCAGATAAAGGGTATTCCCCTTACTTCTTAGTGGTGTATGACCTGCTTCGCTTCGCTCGCGAGAACAACATTCTTACAAATATTCGAGGGTCTGTTGCAGGCTCGCTCGTGACGTATCTTCTTCAAATTACGAAATGTAATCCTTTTGAATACAAGCTCCCCTTTGAGCGTTTCCTAAACCCTGAGCGTCCTTCGGCGCCGGATATCGACATGGACTATGCGGACACTCGTCGTGATGAAGTAATTGATTATGCTCGTAAAAAGTATGGCATAGATAACGTAGCGCAGATCGGAACATTCGGTACCATGATGGCTCGCGGTGCGGTGAAGGATGTGGCACGTGCAATGAAGTTTCCTTACGTTGTTGGAGACCGCATTAGTAAGATGATCCCGCCCCCAAAACAAGGCTTCCCTGTGACCATTGCAGGAGCGCTCAGCGAAGTGCCAGAACTCAAGGAGCTCTATGACACTGACCGTGAAGTGCAGACGATACTCGACATGGCCCAGCAGGTAGAAGGATGCGCCCGTCACATCTCAGTACATGCCGCAGGTACAGTAATATCACCTTCACCTTTGTGGGACTTTACACCAATACAAAAAGATCCAAAGGGTGGGAAAATTATCACCCAGTACGACATGTACACCATTGAAGATGCCGGGCTTTTGAAGTTCGACTTTCTTGGTATTCGTAATCTCACTATTTTAGGAGATGCGCTTGCTTTGGTGAAAAAACTTTATGGCATCACACTTGATATCGAGACAATATCTCTTAGTGACCCAAAGACATTTGCGATGCTTGCTCGCGGCGAAACGATGGGACTATTCCAACTCAACGGTTCTGGCATGACACGCTTTCTCAAAGAGCTTAAGCCGACAACTATTTTTGACATCAACGCCATGGTAGCACTCTACCGCCCTGGCCCACTTGAAGTCATCCCTGAATATATTGAACGTAAACATAACCCTGAAAAAGTATCCTACCTAGATCCACGTCTTGAACCGATACTTGATCAATCATTCGGTGTAATCGTCTATCAAGACGACGTGATGCTTACAGCCATACACTTGGCAGGCTACTCATGGCTCGAGGCGGACAAACTTCGTAAAGCTATGGGTAAAAAAATTCCAGCAGAGATGACAGCACAGAAAGAAAAACTTCTCAGTGGATTTATAGAGCATGGTCTCTCAAAGAAAAAATCAGACGAGCTATGGCGACTCATCGAACCGTTCGCGGCCTACGGATTCAACAAAGCTCACGCTGCGAGTTATGGACGTGTGGCGTATCAGACTGCGTATATGAAAGCGAACTTCCCTGTGGCGTACATGACGGCAATCATGACAAATGAATCTGGTGATGTCGAAAAAATTGCCGAGATTGTATCTGAGTGTAAGCGTATGAATATTAAAGTTCTCCCGCCGAACGTAAATATGTCTCAGGGTGGGTTCTCTGTGGTGAGACAATCAACCGAAGGGCCACAAGCAGAACTCTCTCACACTGACGGACGTGACGAAGAGATACGCTTCGGACTCTATACAATTAAAAATCTCGGCACAGATATTGCTGATGCAATTATTAAAGAGCGTGAAGATAATGGGCAATTTACATCTTTCGAAAACTTTATTGGGCGCATCACTCACAAGAACTTAAACAAGAAATCTCTTGAAGCACTCACAATGTGCGGTGCACTTGACGAGCTCGGAGATCGCGGGACAATACTTGCAAACCTCGAAGCAATACTAGAGTTCCACAAACAAACAGTAAAAGATAACGCTCTTCAGGGAAGCCTCTTTGGTGATACCCTGCCGACAGCATTTACCATGAAGCCTGGCGCACTTGTGGCTCAGGCCACTAAACTCGCATGGGAAAAAGAGCTTCTGGGGCTCTTCGTATCTGGCTTCCCTCTTGACCCATGGAAAGATAAGATCATCGCCCGTGGCATAGAAATACAAACCATTCTCCACGACAGTAAGGATGGTCAAAGTGTTTCGATTGCCGTTGTTATCGAGAATATTAAGATCACCGTTACTAAAAAAGGAGATAAAATGGGCCTTCTTCGGCTTCGAGACTATCACGGAGCGCTAGAAGTCGCTGTATTTCCAGAAACGTACAAAAAATACAAAGATCTTATTGTGCTCGATACCCCTCGAGTGGTTGCCGGTAAGGTATCCACCAGAAACGGCGAAAAAACACTTGTCGTCGACTCAATTACAGCTCTTGGATAACCCCGCTATACCAACTTTACTCATATCCTATATGTGATATACTAGGTATATGGTTCAGACACTCAGTATTGTGCAATTAGCACTGGCGATACTTCTCACTATTCTCATAATCGTGCAGCGTGCAAACACAGACGCATCAGGCGCACTCGGCATGGACGGAGGAAGTGGATCGTTTTTAGAAAAAAGAGGTGCAGAGAAAACCCTTCATCGAGCAACTGTCATCGTTGCTATCTTATTTGTGCTTTCTCTCGCATATCATTTCGTCGCATAGCACAAGCTTTCATTAGTGTCACCGTGTACCTTCATGGACACATCAACATTACGACAACAATTACATACATATAGAGAACGCTATCATTCTGTATACAAAAGCCTTAGCCCAGAGAAGGTTCTTGCTCTGTGGATACTTTCAGCCTTATCATTAGGTGCGCTATTTTTTGCGCTTGTTGCTATTAACACACGATACGTTATCACGATTCCAGCACTCGGAGGAAGTGTTACCGAAGGTGTCGTTGGAACACCTCGCTTCATCAACCCTGTGCTTGCCACATCAAATCAAGATAAAGATATTACAAGTCTTGTCTTCTCAGGCCTCACATCACTCGATGCACAAGGAACGGTACAGCTCAACCTCGCCTCATCTATCACTCCGTCTGAAGATGGTCTAACGTATACCGTGACACTGCGCGACGACATAACTTTTCATGACGGCACACCACTCACCTCAGACGATGTGCTCTACACCATCAACCTCATTCAAAATCCTCTTATCAAGAGTCCTCACCGAATTGAACTAGAAGGAGTGTCCGTAGAAAAAACATCTGCAACATCTCTTGTCTTCACTCTTAAACAACCATACCCTCTCTTTACTCGAGTACTTACCATAGGTATTTTGCCAAAACATATCTGGAAGAATTTAACAGAAGAGCAATTTAGTCTTAGTGACTACAATATTCACGCAATAGGTAGCGGGCCGTACAAGATAGAATCTATTGTCTCAAAATCAGGCATCCCAGAAGATATCATCTTAGAATCTAATGAGGACTACACGCTTGGACGTCCATATATAGAGCAGATAACCATAAGTACCTACCAAAATGAAAAATACTTAATTGAGGCTTTTAACTCTGGGGACATAGATCGCATTCACGGCATATCACCTGATACGTTACCTAGTCTCACCCGCTCATCATCTCGCATAGAAACAACACTTCTTCCACGTACATTTTCTGTATTTTTCAATCCAAACAAAAAAGAACTACTGTCAGACAAAAATATTCGTAAAGCGCTCATGCTCGCAATAGACAAGGACGCAATAGTTCGTGACGTCTTCAAAGGGTATGCTCAAACAATAAATATACCGTTTGCATTCGACGTGTCTGATGCTGATACTGCAACATCTACATACAACCCTGACCTTGCACGAAGTATCCTCGCAAAAAATGCTGCTTTTAAAAAGGCTTCGAGTACACTCTCTATCACACTCACAACAGCAAACACGGATGACATGAAAAAAGTTGCCGACATGCTCAAAACATACTGGGAAGCTATCGGAGTATCGACAACTGTCACTGTCTACGAAGTGTCAGATCTTACACAGGTGATCATTAAAGAACGTGACTTTGAAGCCCTCCTCTACGGATCAATCGCAGAGACACCATCAGACCTCTATGCCTTCTGGCACTCAAGCCAGCGAACATCTCCTGGGCTCAATATTTCAAACTACGTAAGCAAGAGCCTCGACACGAACTTAGCAACACTACGAAATTCAAACAATGAACTGGAGCGAGTGTCTGCATATGAAGCACTGCGACAAGAGTTTGAAGACGAGGTTCCTGGTATAGCATTATTCGCGCCACGACTACTTTATATTATTAACGACAAAGTAACGACGACACTACCCCATTTCAGCAGCGACAGATCTTCTCGATTTGCCCTTGTCGAACAGTGGTATCGATATACAGAACATGTATGGAACATGTCGTATTACAAAAAAGGCATAGGACTGCTTCAAAATATTATTCATTAAACATAACAATTTATTACTCATCTTACTAACACAACATATATGTCAGACTTACCTCAAACAACAACATTACCAACGGAGACAGCGGCACCTGGTGCACTTCCTCCTCGTAAACGCTTCGCTGCAAAACGAAGTGGCGGCAACTCGCGCATGCGCGAACGACGCAGCTCACAAGCACCTCGCTTTGAAACAATTATTTCAAGCAAGCGCGAGACTGACCACATTCCACCACTCGCTGATGGCAATATTCGTATTATCCACCTTGGTGGTGTAGAAGAGATTGGTCGCAACATGAGTATGGTTGAGTACAAGGATACGATTGTAATCGTTGACTGTGGTGTACAGTTTACCGAAACACATACACCTGGTATCGACTTCATCCTGCCAAACACACGCTATCTCGAAGAGAACAAGCACAAGATCAAGGGTATGCTCATTACTCACGGCCACCTCGACCATATTGGGGCGATTCCTTACATCATGCCACGCATCGGCAACCCTCATATTTTCTCTCGCTTGTTTACATCTCTCATGATCAAAAAGCGTCAGGAAGAATTTCCTCATCTCGCCCCTCTTACGATTAACGTTGTAGAAAAAGGAGATACTGTTACCCTGGGTGACCTTAAAGTGCGTTTCTTTGGTGTGACTCACGCTATCCCGGACTCTATGGGTATCATCATCGAGACTCCATATGGAGACATTGTGCACACAGGAGATCTTCGACTTGATCATGATGACGGACATCCAACAGACGATGAAGAGGAGCGCTACAAGCTTTTCGAGAATCGAAATGTACTTCTTTTGATGACAGACTCGACGAACTGCGAAAACCCAGGGTTCTCTATTTCTGACCGTGTTGTATTCAAAAATATTGACGCTGTGATTCGAGACACACCAGGACGTCTTATTGTGAGTACGTTTGCTTCACAGGTAGAGCGCATGCTCTTCATGCTTGAAACAGCTGAACGCTATGGTAAAAAGGTTATCGTCGAAGGGCGTAGCATGAAGACAAACGTAGAAGTGGCAAAACTTGCCGACATGTTAAAAGTGCGACCTGAGACACTCATCCCTATCGAGGATATGGCGAAGTATCCAGATAACAAGCTTGTCGTCCTAGCAACAGGTGCTCAGGGTGAAGAGTTCGCAGCACTTGGTCGTATCGCAAACAAAACACACAAGTTTGTACGACTTACACCACGAGATACAATCCTCATGTCATCTTCGGTTATTCCAGGAAATGAGCGTAATGTGCAGAACTTGAAAGATAAACTATCTCGACAAGGTGCACACCTCATCCACTACAAAACATCTGACGTGCATTCATCAGGACACGCTAATCACGACGAGCTCATGTGGATTCACCGTAAGATTCACCCTACATTTTTCATTCCTGTGCACGGGTATCACTACATGCTTCGTGTTCATGCGGACATTGAACGCAAGCTCGGTATGCTTGAAGATAATATTATTATTCCAGATAACGGTATGGTGATTGAAATTGTACAGAATGGTACAAAGATAGTAGCACTCAAAGAGAAGGCACCAAGCGAACTCATCGTCGTGGACGGTACATCTATCGGCAAGATCCAGGATGTCGTCATGCGTGACAGACAAATGCTCGCCGAAGACGGTATGTTTATAGTGATTGGTGTTATCGACTCACACACGCACTCTCTTAAAAAATCTCCTGACCTTATTTCTCGTGGATTCGTGTACCTCAAAGAGTCTCAAGACCTCTTATACCAGACACGACTTCTTACAAAGAAAGTTATTGAGGACTGTCTCGCGAAAGGTGGATACCTTAACCTCGACGACATGAAGCAAGATGTCGCAGAAGCTACAACGAAATTCCTTCTTCAAAAAACAGCAAAACACCCTGTTATTATTCCAGTTATCATTAGCGTGTAACAGAAGGCTACGGAAGCAGCTCACACGGGTGCGCACGACTACAGTGTAGTCTCGTACTTTGTGTATGTTCTATCCGTTTGATATCTGACTGTCTGATATACTACACACCATGCACGAAGTTACTCACAACAAAGCACTCCTCGCGACATTTATGATGACGCTTTTGTATTCGCTACACTATGCGATCCCTTTGTATGCGACCTCATCATATCTCAGCCAGTTCTTCCCCTCTGCGACAGTTAATATGCTCTATGCTGGAGGTAGCGTTGTCACCATACTAGCCTCAATCCACTTCACAAAATATCTACGTCGATTTCACACCTACTCATTCACACTGATGGTTGTGATTACCGAGATACTCGTCACCATCGCACTCGCACTCACACATAGTCCGATATTACTCGGGGTATTCTTCGTGACCCACTTAGCACTTACCTACATACTCTTTAACTGTATTAATATTTTTATTGAGACTCTTTCGCCTGCACGGGAAACAGGACTCGTACGGGGCATCTACCTCACAATAAGTAACTTTGGTATTTTGATTGCGCCATTTATCGGGTCGACACTTCTTCTTATTGATGGCTATGAGCTTCTTTATATAGTCGCGGCCTGTATGTTGATACCGTTCATATTCCTGCTTCGATACTACCTCTCAATGGTACCTGATCCAAAATACTCGGGAGTCAATATGCTCGAAGGATTTGCATCTGCTCGTAAGAATAAAGATCTCTCGGGTGTATTATTTGCGGTATTTGCTCTTCACTTATTTTATGGAGTGATGGTAATTTACGCACCGCTGTATGTTACCAGCCTTGGTATATCTTTGGTGACCTATCTTTCAATAGTGATGCCACTCGCACTTATTCCATTTGTTATTTTACCGTATGAGCTTGGTGTCGTAGCAGATACAAAAATCGGAGAAAAAGAACTTTTGATTGGGGGTATGCTTATTATGACGCTTGGATGTGTGCTCATATCCGTTACGACAACGTCACACATTTTTACGTGGGTATGTATTCTTGTCTTTTCTCGTATCGGATCTGCGATGGTAGAGATCATGACATTCAGTTACTTCTTCAAAAAGATTCACAAAGAAGACGCAGGGCTTACAACCCTGTTTAGCAACATGCAGTCATTTGGCATTATTTCTGTTGGTGTCATCATGGCATGTATTTCGCCTCTCATTACTACGTACCCAGGTGCCCCGTTCCTCGTGCTGGCTGCTACGCTTCTCATTGCAGTGACAAAAGTCTCTCGTATTAAAGACACCTTATAACACACCTATGCGCACACTCACTGTTTCTTCACCAGCCCCTATACGACTTAATAAATACCTTGCAGATGCTGGGATCGTATCTCGTCGTGAAGCCGATCGCCTCATCGAGGCCCGTAATGTTTCTGTGAATGGAAAAGTTGTTACTCTTGGTCACAAAGTTAGCAACAAAGATTCCATTTCAATATCACTCCCACACAAAGCTCTTACGTACGCCCTCTATCACAAGCCACGAGGTGAGGTTACGGGAGCTATTCCATCTCTTCCTGGGTGCCTCCCTGTGGGGCGACTCGACAAAGAGAGTGAAGGGCTACTTTTATATACAAATGATTTTCGTGTGACTGAGGCATTACTTCATCCAGACAACAAACGAGAAAAAGAGTACCTCGTCATGGTGAGAGAAAAGGCAACTCCTCGCGTAGAGCGACTTCTTCTTTCTGGCATATCAACCCAAGAAGCAACCTACGCTCCGGTAAAGCATGTTCATATTCATGCTGATGGTCACAGTATTTCAATCACCATAACAGAAGGCAAGAAACATGAGATTCGTAGAATGTTAAATGCCCTTAACCTCACCGTCTTACTTCTTCGGCGAGTTCGCATTATGTCATTTAAACTTCATGGTGTAGGAAAAGGCTCCGTACATACCCTCTCTGAGGCACAACAAAAACGACTCCTTACTGAACTTGATATCACTTTGTAATACTCCAGGTGTCGCGAGATTTCTCTATAAAACCTTCGCGTTCAAGCTCGTGTAGCACACCGTCTGTTCTATCATCGTGCGACAATGGCACACCCTCTCGCACAGCGACAAGCACGCGAGCGCGTAGCTCACGACGAGAACCTCGAAATGGTGTCTGCCGTACGAAAGCAGCACTCTCACCTGTGTATGTTGCAACAGACTTCTTAATCATGGCACCATAGTCCATAAGTGCAGAGTACACATATCGTGCACCTCGCTTTCGCACATCTGCTCTATCAGTGAGACGCTGCACAACCTGTTGTATCTCCTTGTCAGAAACACGTTCTTGGCCTTGGAAAAAAGTATGAATGACTGCGGCGCGAATATTTGTCTCTATCATTGGTAGACAAAACGTATCGTATGCAAACGCACACACCGCAGTAGCTGTGTAGGGACCAATGCCTGGCAAGGCACATAATTCTTCGTATGTCTTTGGTAACCTTGTACATGTACGAGCAAGTGCGAGGAGTGACTTTGCACGCCGCTGATATCCTAATCCTTGCCACAGACTAAGCACGTCACTCAGTGACGCCTGTGATAATTTTCTAAGTGTGGGGTACACCCTCAGCCAGTCGTGATACTTTGGTATGACACGAGGCACCTGAGTTTGCTGTAACATTATCTCACTCACCACAATGTGATATGGTGTAGCTTTGGAAGACCTCCAGGGTAAGTCGTGCCGACCATATTTGTCGTAGTATGAAAAGACAGCACTAAGAAATGCCTTATCAGATAAGGGATTATGCGTTTGCTGCTGCACTGAATGCTTCATCGTTCTCGTCATGCTGCGCATCGTCTAATGTCTCGTGAATAGTACCGTCGACATGATTCGGTGGTGAGTATGTCGTAATAATTTTAACAGCCTCTTCTCCACGATTAATAAAGTTATGCCGAGTGCCCGGAGTAACGACGATGACGTCCCCTCCACTTGCAATATGAGTTTCACCATCTAATATAACATCACACACTCCTCCGACGATGTACAATGTTTGCTCAACTCTTGCGTGAACTTCTTCACCGACTTCTCCTTGTGGTGGAATACTCATCACGACAAGCTGGGATGTTGATCCAGTAAATAACACACGCCTGAATGAATCATTCTTCATAACATGTTCTTGAATATTTCCGATGAATGACATAAAAGTGTGAATAACTAGGTCTCTATATCTTCAAGTATATCATAATCTCTGCTACACTCTTATATAGACAGTTGTTTCATTTATCAGCTTTTAACGAAGAGACAGAATGTCAAAAACGACAATCCTCGAAGTCTATCAAGACAAGAAAGGTTTGTACCGATTCAGACTTCTTGCAAAGAACGGTGAACCGGTTTGCATGTCCGAAGGATATGAGAAAAAAGCTGGGGCACTCCAAGCTGCAAAGAAGCTATCTGAATGGGTAGCACATGCTCTTCTTGTCGACGCCGATAAAAAAGCAGATGCGGCTTCG
>CAYWTC010000011.1:11372-20100 GCA_964461165.1 uncultured Candidatus Saccharibacteria bacterium
AGAAAAAAGCGGAACCTTCAAAGAAACAGCCTTCCGCTTCTACAAAAGTTGGAAAGAATGCCTAAGAAGCAACGCTCAACGCATCAAACAAAGACGTCACCCCAAAGCTTACGCAGAGGGATTACAAATGGAAAACGCCCAACTTACCAGAGGGGGCGTTTTCTATTTGCTGGATCAAGATTTGATATACTTCGTCTACTCATGCAGCCTGGCCATATATCAAAAACCGTCCTTAACCGTCTCTACATACCCGCGTACATTCTTCTTGGTGTTGCTATTATCGACAAAGTATTCTACGGCGAAACACTGCAACAGATACTTCCGAGCAACCCCTACTCTCTTTTTCTCTATCACGCTTTGTTTGAACTGCCACATATTATCGCAAGCTTTTTCATGCTGGGAGATCGTGAGTATCGCACTGTCTACCGTACACTTATCTATAAAAATATAAGTCTCGCGCTTTGTGCCATACCACTTGTCGTATATTATCCAAACCTCTTTTATATACTCTACGTTATCTACACGCTCTACCATGTCACAAAGCAACAGTTCGGTATATCAAAACTCTCTGGCCTCGTAGAGACCCAACTCCTTCACACACTTCAATATATATTTATAGCCATCGGATCACTGTCACTTATCGCTACGACATATACCGTCAATTCATATCTTTATCTTGGTGCGCTATGTATTCTTCTGGGAAGTGTTGTCGCATTCTTTGTGTCCGATACTAAAAATAAAGGTAATACTTCTGTGTCGCGCTACGTACTCAGCTTTACGTCATCAGCACTGCTCTTTGCCCTGGGGTACCCACTCCTTGGACTTATCGCCATGCGAATCATTCACGACATAACAGCATTCATGTTTTACAGCACTCATAACTATAACCGAACCCGAACGCACAGCAACCCTATCTACACGTCGTTACTTACAAAACACATTCACCCTTATGTGCTTACACCGTGCCTTGCGGTACTCATAAATATTATCTACCTCTACTATCTCAACTTCTTCAAAGATACACCTCTTATACACTCTGCGCTTCTGATCGGCGGTATTGCTCTTGGTATCATGCACTACAACCTTGAAAGTCGTGTGTGGAAGCGTGGATCACTCGCACGAAATTACGTACACCTTAGCGAGTAAACAGTGACATGACATGCTCGTGAACATAGTGCCCGAGCTCGACACCTGTCGTAGACAACGATTGCATAAATCTTCCCTCAGGGTGAAAACTAGGAGACCTGTCGACACCGACGGTAACGATATTTCCTTGTGCATCATAGATACAGTCCACAAGTGCAGGGCCTTCTAGTTGAAGTAGGGTATATATCGCCCGAGCATGCTCGATGAGGGCGTCTTTTTCTTTCATAGAAAGTGGCGGCTGCTTCCGAATCGTAGAACCTTTATGTGGAGCTTCGTTTTTCGTCGTCTCTGTCATAACAGGAAGCGGCACGTACACCGCATTCCCTCGATATCGCGGCAATACAGCGAGCGAGTATGTGGGTGCATGCGTATAGGAAATCACCTGAACATCATGACCTGCAGATTGAAGATACTGCACGTGATGCACAAAGTCTTGAAATGATCGCACAATCGTAGACACACCTTTTGCAAAGGGTGCACTAGCTCGTACGAGATACGGTGTGTGCATGCGCTTCCATATTGAAAGGAGCTTTTCTGGGGAATTCGTCGCACTGCGAATCACTGTGGTATCTGGTACCGTGATACCCGCCATACGAAGTACTCTGTATATATCTTCCTCAGTTTTATACAGCGGTGTGTGTTCTCTTGAGAAAAATACTGGCACTCCTGCACGCCGCGCGAGATCTGTATATGCATGAGTATGATCATATGTGGTATCAACAATACCGTCGGCAAGGGTGACAATCATGTGTTCGTCGACAGGTAACCCGTTTAAAAGATGAGCCCCATTATGTTCGATGACAATATCTGCTGGATCATACCCGCAGCGCTTTAATGATGCGAGAATACTTGCCCCATCTGATAAAGATACTGCGGGGTGATTTTTGCCACCACGAAATACTGCAATGACGGGGAGCTTGTCCTGTAGAACATTCATGGTGTTAGTATATCAAATATATATAAAGAGATAACAAAACATCGCCACGTCATAAACGTAGCGATGTGCGAATACATCAGGCCGGAAGGTCTTATGGATGACCCGCGCACTTAGCAGCATCAATATACAGCTGCACAGAAAGAGCTACCAGCTTAAGGTGCCGCCAGTTTTATATTCCGTCACGCGAGTTTCGAAAAAGTTTTTCTCCTTGTTCAAATCCACCGCCTCTGACATCCATGGGAACGGGTTCGCACTACCATACACGGGATCAATACCTACACGAGTAAGACGACGATCTGCAATATGCTGAATGTACTGTTTGAATCCATCCGCGTTAAGTCCGAATATTCCCTTTGGAAATACGTCCACCGCAAAACGATACTCCAAGTCCACAGCCTTCTTAACAAGCTTGGTAATACGCTCGACAAATGCTGGCGTCCAAAGTTCTGGCTGCTCTTTTTTAATTGTATTAATCATATCAATACCAAAGTTCATATGCTGGCTCTCGTCGCGCATGATGTACTGAATTTGTTCTGCAGAACCTACGAGCTTGCCCTGTCGCTGGAATCCGAAAATCACCGCAAATGATGAATAGAAGAATATACCCTCGAGGATAAGTGAGAAGACACACATGTTTTCGAGAAACTTTTGATCAGACTCAAATGTGCCTGTCTTAAAGTTGTCATCGAAGATTCCTGTGTTAAACGAGAGGATAAATTCTTCCTTGTCGTAGATAGCATCAACTTCGCGGTACATATTGTAAATCTCCGTACCGTCAAGACCGAGAGATTCCACCATATACTGATACGCTTGAGTGTGTATCGCCTCTTCGTATGCCTGACGCAACAAATACAAGCGCGCCTCAGGAGATGTGATGTGCTTATAGAATGCGAGCACAAGATTATTCGCAGCTATTGAGTCCGCTGTCGTAAAGAAACCAAGCACTGTACGAAATGCGTGACGTTCATCTTCTGTTAGCACCGTCTGTGATCGCCACTGTTCTATATCAGACTGCATACTGATTTCCGTAGGAAGCCAGTGATTAGCATTTCCTGCATTATACGCATCCCATGCAAACTTGTGTTTGATCGGCCACAACTGTACCACATCTGCCCCACCACCATTGATAATCTTGCGTTCATTTACATCTACACGATTCGCACCACGCTCGATGATCGGCTTGTGCTGAGCATCTCCAAAAGGAGCATTTGGTACAGATGTAGATGAATTAGTATTTGATGATGGTGTATATGGTGGCATGGATAGTAAGTTAGTTGGTAATTGATGGCTGGTAATAGTACATTCTATTGTCTGGTATCTCCTGTCTAAGGTCTGTTATTGACATCCGTCACACACAGCTTCTGGCATAACAGTAATATTATATTTTTTTGCCGGCTGTGCAAGCACTGTAACAGCTTCTTGCACCTCGTGCATTGGTACCGTAGATGGAATAATAACATCTGAGGCAACGCTCTGTGTGCGAACTGGCGCCACATCCGCAGCCTGAGCAAGCACTGATGTTTCTGCCATTGCAACTGGCGACACCACGCTTCCGATAGCCGAAGCCGGCGCAGACTCTCCCGCTCCACGTTTATGAGTAGACCCGAACTCTGCTGTATTTACCGTACTCTTTTCTACTTGTGACGCACCAAGAGAGCGGAGATAGTACGTAGTCTTTAATCCTAGTGACCACGCGTACTCATAAATAGATGCTAGTTCACGACCTGACGTTCCCGCAAAGTAAATGTTAAGCGACTGTGACTGATCAATCCACTTGCCCCGATGTGCGGCAGACTTGATAAGCCATGACGGATCGATCTCAAACACTTCTTTATATTTATCCTTAAGGTGCGCTGGTATTGATGGGATATCTTTAACAGATCCATCATGGTACTTTAGCATACCAATCATCTCAAAATCCCAAAGATTTTCTTTCTTCAAGTCAGTTACGAGGTATGGGTTGATGATGATAAATTCACCATTCATGTTTGACTTCACATAAATGTTTTTGTAGATAGGTTCAATTGTTGGCACAGATCCTACAATGTTAGAAATTGTAGCCGTAGGAGCCATGGCCATACAGTTACTATTACGCATACCGAACTGCTTCACCGCTTCACGCACAGGTGTCCAGTCAAGACGTCCTGTCTTCAGAATAGGAATTTCTACACCACGAGTCTCTTCAAGAAGCTGCACTGTATCCACAGGGAATATTCCCCTATCCCACTTACTACCCTTAAATGTAGCGTACGCACCTCGCTCACGCGCCAAGTCTGCAGACGCCAAAATAGCATGGTATGAAATAAGCTCCATTGACTCATCTGCGAAGCGCACAGCCTCATCTGAGTCAAAGTTGATATTCATCATATAGAGCGCATCGTGGAATCCCATGATACCTAGTCCGACAGGACGGTGACGGAAGTTACTTCGCTCTGCTTCTATTGTTGGGTAAAAGTTCACATCAATGACGTTATCGAGCATTCTCATTGCTGTACGAGCAGTTACTGCGACAAGGTCTGTATCGAACTTACCATCTCGCATGAGGCGCTGATAGTTAAGAGATCCGAGGTTACACACCGCAGTCTCTTCGAGAGAGGTGTTGAGTGTAATTTCTGTACACAAGTTTGAGCTATGCACGATACCTGCATGATCCTGAGGAGATCTAATATTAGAAGGATCCTTCCATGTAATCCATGGATGACCTGTCTCGTAAAGCATCGTCACCATCTTTCGCCACAACTCACGAGCCTTCATGGTCTTTGTGACTTTCATTTTACCTTCACGAGCGAGTGCCTCGTATCGTGTATAGTGATTTTCAAATGCCTGTCCATATGACTCTGGGAGTTCTAATGCTTCATCCGGAGAAAATAGCGTCCAATCTCCATCATCCTGCACACGCTTCATAAAGAGATCAGATATCCATAGGGCTGTATCCATATCATGCGTACGGCGACGGTCATCTCCAGTGTTCTTGCGAAGTTCCAAAAACTCTTCTACGTCATAATGCCAATTTTCCAAGTACACACACGTAGCGCCTCGACGGCGACCAGAACGGTTGATAGCCACAGTCACATCGTTAGCAACTTTAAGGAATGGAATAATACCATTTGACTTGATGCCTGATTTCTTAACCAAAGCACCAGACGCTCGAAGAGATGACCAGCTTGTACCGATACCTCCTGCCCACTTTGAGAGCTGTGCGTTATCTGAATACACTTTAAATATACTTTCTAGTGAGTCACCTACGAGGTTAAGGTAGCAACTTGAGAGCTGAGGGTGTTTTGTACCCGCGTGAAAGAGTGTCGGAGATGATGGCACGAAGCGAAGCGTCGACATAGCTTCATAAAACTCAATAGCGCGAGATGTGCGATCAAGTTCTTTTTCTGATAACGCGACACCCATAGCTACACGCATCCAGAATCCTTGGATATTTTCATAGATAGCACCTGTACCTTCTACGTCTCGCACAAGGTATCGTTCGTAGAGCGTTTGTGAGCCGAGGTACATAAAGAGCTCGTCTCGCTTGCGCACAATAGCCGCAGCTAGGCGGTTGAGGTCGAAGTTCTTCATACGGTCATCGAGGTACTTTTTCTCGACACCAAAGAGTATCCCTTTGATGAACGACTCTCTGTACTGATCTTCGATACGAGTATAGTCAAGAGATGCCCCAAGGATGTCGATGTCGATCTGCTGCAATACCATACGAGACGCGAGGTATGAATACGCAGGGTCCTGCTCAATCATAGACCGAGTGGTCATAATGAGCGCCTTTCGTATCTCCTGTGTGGACATTCCTTCGTATATCTCCTGCTTTACCTGAGCGACAATTTGCTCAACATTAATCTCCTTTTCGTAGCCGTGAATAATAAATGACAATGATGTTCGCACTTTATTGATCTGAAATCGCTCACGTGTCCCATTTCGTTTTGTGATGAAAAGACCCCCTTCTTCTACTTTCTCCAAAGTTTCTTGCTTAATCTCATCTCGCTTCTTTTGATGCTCAAAACGGTAAATAATGTAGTGTTTCGCTACATCAAAGAATCCTGCGGCCATGATATTTTTCTCAACCAGGTCTTGTGTATGTTCAACACTTGGGACATAGCCCTCGCGCGTAATAGCCTCAAGCTCTAACTCCTTCGTCACAAGTTCCATGACATGACGAGCGACGAGAGCGTTCTCGTCCCGTGTTACCGCTATAAAAGCTTTCTTAATTGCCGACTCAATCTTTGCAGGTTCAAATGCTACAACTTCACCGTTTCGTTTCTTAATTGTTTGGAGAATGGACATACACGCTTACATCATTATTACTTACTTTCTAATAAGATTATGATACCCCGAAGTCAACACTTTCGTCCCCTTTTTGTCTTTCATTTTGATGTCAAGAGTTACCCTTGACACTGAGAAAATAAAATAGTTAGCGAAGCTTGCCACGCAATAGTTTATGATAGCCAATTGCAAACCTATGGGCTTCTACGTTCGCTAAAAGAATTTCCTTTTTGTGGTAATCCACATGTTCAGGGCGTCCGAGTATGTCTTTTGCCTTGTGTCCTTTATCTTTGACAACAGCAACTGATGGGATGAGTAGCCCTAATTCCGCCAGCACTTTCTCTCCAAGGTGCTTATGTTGAGGTCCGCCGTCAAACACAATAAGGTCGGGGAAGCGCCACTCTGGGTGCCCAAAACGTCGTATCAGAAGTTCGCGTAGTCCAGCGTAGTCGTCGTTGATCTGTTCTGGTAATTTAAACTTACGATACTCATTTTTGACCTTTTCTTTTCCTTCAAGGACAACCATAACCCCCACCCTCGACGTGCCTGATATATGCGCTACATCATATGCCTCAATACGAAAATCTGTCGTTTTAAAAGACGTAATATCTTCGTCTTTAATAAGGTTGATATCTTTGATATGGTCAAGCGAAAAAATACTATTTCTTACTTTTGCCGCCTTTTCAAATAACTTCTGTCGAGCATACCCTTCCATTTCTTTTTCAAGGAGTTTTTTAACTTCTGTCTTTTTACCCTCAAAAAGCTTCATGATGGTACGTACTTGTCTTTTATATACAGCGGAAGATATTGTCCCTGAACAGACCCCTGGACACAAACCAATTTGTGCGTTAAAACACGGGGTACCAGCTCCCGGAATACACTTGTCTCTAAATGGGAGCATTTTACGAATAATACGCAAAGCGTCTTTAAGGGTCGTAAGTGATGCAAATGGTCCGTACACCGCCTGAACATCTTTACGAGTAAATGACTTCTCAAAATCACGTGACCGAACGACGAGTATGCGCGGGAAGTCTTCTTTGGTGACCACTACACACGCAAAGCTTTTGTTATCCTTTTCTTTTGCATTGTATGGAGGGGTATGTTTTTTGATGAGACGACTTTCCAGCAAAAGTGCTTCTAGTACTGAGTCTGTTTGTTGAAATGTGACAGTGTGTGCAGCGGTAACCATAGATACGAGACGCACACCGCGAGAGGTGACAAGGTCGGACGAAAAGTAGCTTCGAACTCTGTCAGCAAGAGAGGTCGCTTTTCCGATGTACAAAATATTCCCCTCGACATCACGAAAAAAATACACCCCTGGGGTGTCCGGTAATCCACATGACGTGAGGTCTTGCTTCTTCATGAAAAGCATTGTATAATAAAATGTCGCTCATATCAAGAGCGATGACGTACTTCGTACAATCTGCACAGCGTGTCGGCAACCCACACTATGCAGCTCGTGTATCGAAGATGATAAACAGATAGTAGCAGGAGTTAACCCATGAGCATGGGGAATAATGGGGACGCACAGTCCCCTGTAACAACAAAAATAGGCGCGGCTGCGCATGCTGCTTTACAGCAACGTGTCGTAAGCGCCGCCCGCGATACTGGTGCGTGCGGAGGCCTCCACCACGATGAGCTCGCGGCACGCCGTATGCGATACACATCGCAAGAACCTCCGGGGCCAGCCTACCCACAGGAAAGGTTCCGTCAAAAGTACTGAAACAAAGGACTACGACGAAAAAGGCACCTTCGGGTGCCTTTTCTTATTCCCTATTTTCTTTCTTTGTGTTTCTTTAAAACTTTTTTAAGGTATTGACCAGTATATGACTTCTCAACACTTGCCACCTGCTCGGGTGTGCCGCAAGCCACGAGGTTGCCACCACCAACACCTCCTTCTGGACCAATATCAATAACATAGTCCGAACATTTTACAATATCAAGATTATGCTCAATCAAGACCACAGTATTCCCCTTGTCGACAAGCTTGTTTAATATTTCAATTAGCTTTGCGATATCTTCATAATGAAGACCAATCGATGGCTCATCAAGAAGGTATATCGTTTTCTCGACATGTGGACGATACAGTTCTGAGGATATCTTGACACGCTGTGCCTCTCCACCAGAAAGAGTCGTAGCAGACTGCCCGAGTTCCAAGTACGTAAGCCCTACGTCATTAAGCGTCTTGATGCGGTCGTGAATCGCAGGAATATCCTGAAAGAAGGTAAGAGCCTCTTCTACTGTCATGCGTAAAATATCGTAAATATTTTTACCTTTCCACTTTACTTCAAGTGTCTCTTTCATGAATCGCTTTCCTTGGCACACGTCACACTCTACGTACACCGTAGGAAGGAAGTGCATTTCGACTGCTATTTCTCC
>CAYWTC010000012.1:0-18203 GCA_964461165.1 uncultured Candidatus Saccharibacteria bacterium
ATCCGGAGTATGTTGTGCCAGCAAGCACAACGACGGGGAGTGGCCCGCGAGCTTAACTGCTGACGAGTGGTTAAGACTTGTGGGAGAAATTCCTTGTGGGCCCGCATAAAGTTTTATCTCGAAGTAGATTGCTCGAATTTATCGAATGATTCTGGTAACATTGAAAGATGATACAACAAAGTGATTACCAGTCTATTCCTCGCCAAACAGAAAAGCTCAACGAAAGACATACTGGAGAACCTTACGAAGTTGAATGTTGTGGTATGAAAATAGTTGTTGAACCTGGTGTATATCAAACATCTGGTGACTCTGAGCTCATGGCCGAGTCGGTTGATATAACACATGATCAAAATTTTTTAGAAATAGGATGTGGTACAGGGGTCGTATCTCTTGCTGTTGCGCGGCGGTCATTGGGCGGCATCGGTGTTGATATTAATAAAAAAGCGGTTGAGAATAGTAAGCGTAATGCAGAAATACAAAAGGTTGATAATGTTGCGTTTATCTTTTCAAATGTGTTTGAAAATGTTGAAGGTCAATTTGATGTCATTATTTGTAATCCGCCCTATACTAAACATGAGGTTCGAGATGCTATTGATCGAATGTTTTGGGACCCAGAAGATGAAATGAAGACTACATTTTTCACAGATGTCGGTAACTATCTTAAACCGGGTGGCAAGATATATTTTGGTTGGGCAGACTTTGCAGACATTGACGTTAACCTTCCCTTTAAACTGGCCAACATGCATGGGTACAAGCTAACTGCTACTTACAAAAAACCACATAGGGGTAGTTTCAATTTTTACGTTTTTGAGTTTAGGAAGTGACGGATTGAGTGGTTGGGGTATACTTTTTGGTGATATACTTTACCTATTATGGATCGAATAGAAAAACTAAAACCACTCTCTGCATCTGGAAAATTTTGGATACGAACAAAGGCATTTCTCAAAAGAAATACTATCGCATGGGGTGCTGGTACCGTTATTGGTGTTGGGACTGGTTTTACTGCACAGACAATAGTTCGAGATCGTACAGGGTATGATCCAATTGAGCATCAGCAGCTTAAGGAAGAAGTAAACAAGATACCAAAAACTGATTATGAACAATTTAAAAGAGATCAAGAACAGAAAAGAAAGGTTGGACTTTTAAAATGGTATAAAGATTTACTCTTAAAAATAAAACAAAGCGTACAAAATCCTAAGGAGTTTATTAAAAGTACTGACACGTTTAAACAACTTCGCCTTAAACAACTGGAAATGCTTGAAGTGATTGACGACGCTGTTTTTTACGGCCCAGCTTTATTTCTTAGCTTGCTTCTTGGTTTATATTTTAGTAATAAGTTAAAACAGGAAACAGAAGACGCGGTTAATAAGGAAGAAAAAAGAATGCTCCTTGAGAAGCTTAACGAAGTGATTGAAGTTTCAAATAGACTATCCGAAGCAATTGAGGTCCGTGGTGTTGATCAGCTCTCTCCTGAGGAACTTGCCGAGGCCCGTCAGGCATTGGAAGCGTTTCGTGTACTTTTGCCAAACGACGACGAGATTGATTAACCTTATCAACTACCAGCTACGCCATCCTCGCTATATACTGTTTAGTATATGGATACAAAACTACGCGTAGGGATAAATGGCTTCGGTCGCATTGGGAGAGCTTTTTTTAAGGTTGCTGCATTGCGAGACGATATGGAAGTTGTGGCGGTGAACGATCTTGGAGATATTCACAACCTTGCGTATCTTTTGCAGTACGACACTGTCTATAAAACGGCAGCATTCGATGTGCATGCAGAAGTTCATGGAGAAGAAGCTGGTGCCGAGCAATATCTTGTTACGGAAGGCTCACTCTCATCTCGTGTGCGAGTCTTTCAAGAAAAAGATCCGAGCGTTATTCCGTGGGGGTCACTTGATGTAGATGTGGTTGTAGAATCGACCGGCCTATTTACTGCCTACGACAAAGCAGCAGCTCACTTGCATGGTGGTGCAAAGCGTGTGGTGATATCTGCTCCAGCGAAAGAGGGTGATCCAGCTGTGAAAGGTGAAACAATTCTCCTTGGCGTAAATGAAGAAAAGTTCGGTACATGTGATGTAACATCAAATGCATCATGTACGACGAACGCATCATCACCAGTAATCGCTATTTTAGATGCGGCGATTGGTATAGAAAAAGCTATTTTAAATACCGTGCATTCATACACAGCATCTCAGGGAATTGTTGACGGTCCAAACAAAAAAGATTTTCGTGAAGGGCGTGCCGCAGCACAGAATATTGTACCTTCATCAACAGGTGCGGCGATCGCAGTAACGAAAGCCTTCACCGCTTTGACGGGGTTATTTGATGGTATATCAATTCGTGTCCCTACACCGGCTGGATCTATCGCAGACATCACATTTATTTCTAAGCGTCCTACGACAACAGAAGAAGTTAATACTATTTTGAAGCAAGCAGCTCAGGATGCTCGCTGGGAAGGGGTATTTGCTGCGACAGAAGAAGAACTTGTATCGAGCGATATTGTTGGCTTGCCATATGCTTCAATCGCAGACTTAAAAATGACACGAGTTGTCGGAGGTAACCTTGTTAAAGTGCTCGCATGGTACGACAATGAGATGGGGTATACGCATACACTGGTGGAGCATGTGGCTAGAGTGGGTGAAAAGATAGACGGTAGACATTAGACAGTAGACATGAGATTTTAGACACTACGATGGCGTCACATAAAGATTTAATCGTTTGGCAGAAGTCTTATAAGTTATCCCTCATTGTGTATGCTCTAACTAAGAGGTTTCCACACGAAGAAGTTTTTGGCCTTGTCTCACAAATGCGCAGAGCTGCGGTTTCAATTCCTAGTAATATAGCAGAAGGAAATATTAGGTTTGGCAAAAAGGATAATGCTCAGTTTATAAGAATTGCATATGGTTCAGCGGCAGAACTTGATACCCAATTGTCTATTTCAAAAGATTTGGGTTATGTATCTGAAAAAGAGTATACTGAGGCAAGTCAACTTCTTACAGAAGTTATGAAAATGCTGCATACATTACTAACTCGATCACTTAATGTCTAACGTCTCATGTCTACTGTCTATTTAGCTACCGACCACGCTGGTTTTGAATTAAAAGAAAAAGTAAAAATATATCTTGAAAGCAAGGGCGGTCATGATGTGTATGACTGTGGAGCTCTTACCCTTGAGCCGGGGGATGATTACCCAGCTCTTATTGCTCGTGCCGCAGAAAAAATATCATACGACAGTATGCACGATCCAGCGTACGGTATTGTGTTCGGTGGGTCTGGTACAGGGGAGGCAATAGTTGCTAATAGATTCGCTCATGTGAGGGCTGTGCCATTCTCTGGTGGGAACCTTGAGCTTATTAAGCTTGCTCGTGAGCACGATGATGCAAATGTGCTATCTATCGGTGCGCGTTTTGTGACAGAGAAAGAAGCGTGCCAGGCAATAGACCTTTTCTTTGCGACACCATTTTCTCACGATGAGCGACATGCTGAGAGAGTAATTCAGATAGAAGAGATAACACAATAATATATGCAAGTTACTCCGGCAATACTCCCGCATACATTTCAAGAGGTAGTAGAAAAATGCTCTCGCATCGAAGGCATCGCTTCTTCTGTGCAAATAGATCTGTGCGATGGAGTCGTTGGGCGAGAGGTGACATGGCTCCCTGGTGAAGAAAGTGTCACACTACCATCTGGATTTTCTTACGAGTTTGACTGTATGGTGAATGAATGGAAGACATACCTTCCACGAGTGCTGCTGTGCGGGGCGTCGCGAGTCGTCGTACATGTGGATTCATGGAGTGAAGATGATGTTGTTGAAGCAGCTCGAATGCTTGCAGAAAAAATGATACCGATCGGCATAGCTGTATCAAATACTGAAACAGTCGAAGAACACGCTACAATGATACGTGCAGCACTGACTGCGCATAGTCAGGTATTTATTCAGGTGATGGGCATACGGCACATTGGTGAGCAAGGGCAATTTTTTGATGAGGAGTGCGTAGCTCGTGTATCACATCTTAAAGCATTGTTTAGTGGTGTGCCTCTTCAAGTTGATGGAGCCATGAACCTTGCTACGGTGCCGCGTGTGGTTGGGGCAGGGGCAGATACAGTTATTGTCGGTTCATATATTTTTGGAAGCCCAGACGTGAGTGCTGCAATCACAAATCTTGAAACATCTGTAGAAACTTTGTAGTGGTGTGATGTGTATAGGTGAAGACTCTTCACTATTCACTATTGGTTACCTACTATATACTGTACCCATGTACGCTATCACTGATGTAGAAGTGCAAGCTCTAGAACTTCGCGCAGAAGATATTCGAGAAAGCATTATTAAAATGCTTCTTGAAGCTGGTAGTGGCCATACCGCAGGACCTCTTGGTATGGCTGATATTTTTACTGCACTATATTTTCGTATTCTTAATCACAATCCACGACATCCATTATGGAAAGAGCGAGATAGGGTGGTCTTGTCGAATGGACATATTGTCCCAGTACAGTACGCGACACTTGCTCATGCGGGATACTTCCCTCTCTACGAACTTAAAACACTGAGACGATTTGGATCGCGTCTTCAGGGGCATCCACATCGGGAGTCTTTGCCTGGATTAGAGACGACGTCTGGTCCACTTGGGTGTGGCTTGTCGCAAGCTATAGGTATGGCGCTAGCTGATAAGGTGGATAATCATAAGCCGGCACGGTACATATACTGTTGCATGGGTGACGGAGAGATAAATGAAGGCCAAGTATGGGAATCACTTCTTCTTCTTGCAAAGTATCGACTAACAAATGTCATTTCTATTATTGATAGAAATACTATACAGATAGATGGTTATACGGAAGATGTGTTACCACTAGAATCTTTGAAAGATAAGATTGAAAGTTTTAATTTACATGCGATAGAAATTAATGGTCACGATTTTCGAGATATTGTGCGAGCTGTTGGTGCAGCAAAAAATTCACTCGACAAACCGACGGTAATCATTGCCCACACGATTCCTGGTAAAGGAGTTACTGGGTTTGAGGGTGATTTTCGCTGGCACGGCAAGACGCCAAATAAAGAAGAAGCTGCGCAAGCCCTTAAAGAGCTACGATCACTTCGTGGGAAAATACAAGAAACAGCATAACCATGTTACGATCAACACTTTTTACTATTAAAGAAGAGGAGCTCGCTACGCGAGATGGTTTTCGTGACGGCCTCATTCGTGCCGGAGAAGAAAATCCTCAAGTAGTCGCATTGTGTGCAGATCTGACATCAAGTGTAAAAATGGATGGCTTTAAAGAGCGTTTTGGAGAACGGTTTTTTGAAGTTGGTATTACCGAGCAAGCGATGTCTGGTGTAGCAAGTGGTCTTGCGTCGATGGGTAAGGTGCCGTTTATGGCGAGCTATGCCATGTTTTCTCCTGGGAGAAATTGGGAACAGATACGCACGACGATTTGCTACAATAACCAGCCTGTTAAAATAGTCGGAGCTCATGCTGGGGTATCTGTCGGACCAGACGGTGCTACACATCAAGCACTCGAAGACGTTGCGCTTATGAGACTACTTCCGAATATGGAAGTCTACGTACCATGTGACGCTGTAGAAGCTCGGGAGATAACTGCATACATTGCGACGACAAAGTCTCCGTCATACCTTCGACTCACACGAGAGGCGACGCCTGTCATGCTGGATGAGTCCTATGTATTTGTTCCTGGTAAAGCCTACATTATGTATATGCCACAAAAAAAGCATGGTGGTGAATTTGCACGAACTGTTGGCATAATTGGGTGTGGTCCTATTTTGTACGAAGCAATTAAAGCAGCAAAAGAACTTGAAAAAGAAAACATTGGTGTCACTGTTGTAAATATGCCAACGGTAAAACCACTTGATACACAGTTTCTTTCACGTTTTGTTAAACATGTGCAAGCTCTTGTCACTGTTGAAGAGCATCAGCTTATAGGTGGACTCGGAAGTGCGATATCAGATTACACATCTGAGTATCATCCAGTGAAACTGGGTAAAATAGGGGTTGATAATAGGTTCGGACAGTCAGGTAAGTCACGAGAGCTCTATGAAGAGTACGGCCTCACCGCTTCTCACATTGTTGAAAAGATAAAAACGCTTATATAAGATTTTCTATAATAGCTGCTTTGTAATTCTCGGGAGCTCGTTTCCTGTAAGTTTCTATATCCTGAGATGATAAGAGTCCTTCTTGTGCACCAACATGTTGAACAACGTTCATGCTATTAATAGGGGCTCGCTCTAGTGCGAGTATTGGATCATATCCTTGCACAAGATATGAAATAAATGTTGAGAAGAATGCGTCTCCTGCACCAGTGCGTTCCAGAGGTGGGGCTATGTCTGGGTATACTGGCATAAAAAAGTACGTATTATCATACTTCATATATGATCCTAGTGGTCCGTCAGATATAAGGACAATACGTGGTCCAAGACCATGGAGCCCATCAAGAAGATGTCGTATATCTTCACCACGAGCATTCAAGACACCTTCTGCTTCTTCTCTGTTCATGCAAATTGCTTCAGTGTGTTTATAGAGATCAAGAAGTGATTCGTGGATTTTAAGTTGGAAGGTGCCTGGCTGGAACGCAAGCTTTACCTCGGGGTGAGCACGAACATAGGAAGTTATCTCATCATGAAAAGTTTCTGTGTGAGCGCCAAGAGATGAGAGATATATCCACGAAGGTGCAGTCATGGTATCTGGGATTTTTTCATAAAAATCAAAATGATTAATAAGAATAGTTCTGTCATCACCATGCCAGAGTACATAGTGATAGTTCGTCACTGCGTTGTCTTGTTGGCTAATAAATTCCGTACCAACACCTTCTTGTTGTAAACGGGCAAGGCATTCATCTCCGTGCTGATCCTTTCCAAGAAATGTAACTAATGCAGAAGATAGCCCGAGACGTCGCGCAGCAACGGCGGCGTTGGCGCTATTTCCCACCGCAGGGATTTGTGTTGCAGAGTCATAGGGGATCTTTGCTCCGTATGGGAGGCAGAGTTCGCTGCCATGAGCAGACTCTTCTACTCTTCCGACAGAAAGTTTAATAAATACATCCACCACAGTGTCGCCAATAGCGATTATGTCATAAGGCTTTTCCATGTGCTTATGGTATCACGCGAGGTGCGATATACTATGTTGATATGAAAGCATACACTCCGCAATCAACTCACTATCTTGATACTATTTTAGCCGCACAACATGCACACAAGGCTTTGGCGCATTTTAATATTTCTAACCTCGACCAACTTCGCGCAATATGTGAAGTCGCAGACGGTGTGGGCCAGCCTGTTATTATCGGAGTGAGCGAGGGCGAGCGAGAGTATATTGGGCTTGCTATGGTGCGTGCGCTTGTTAATGAGATGAATGACGAGTATTCAGTGCCAATCTTTCTAAATGCTGATCACACGTACACGTATGAGAAAGTCGTTGAAGCTGTGGAAGCAGGATACGATAGTGTTATTGTCGATGGAGCAAAGCTTCCATATGAAGACAATGTAGCTTTGGTAAAAAAGTGTGTCGACTTTGTGCGTGAGTATGAAGTAGCAACAGGTAAGAGGGTGCTTGTCGAAGCAGAGCTTGGATATATCGGACAGTCGTCATCTCTTAATACCGCTCTTCCGGAAGGAGTCAGTGATGCAAACCTGACGACCGTAGAACAAGCGAAAGATTTTGTTCTTCGTACGGGCGTGGATATGTTTGCACCAGCAATTGGAAACGTGCATGGTATGTTGGTGGATGCGCCAGAGCCAAAGCTTCATATCGACAGACTTAATGACATTACGCATGGAACTGACGTACCTCTTGTGCTTCACGGAGCGAGCGGAAACACAGACGAAGATTTGAGTGCTGCTATTCATGCTGGTATTTCAATCGTGCACATTAACACGGAGATCCGCAAAGCCTTTCGAGATGGTGAAAAGGCGTATATGGATGAACATCCACAAGAAGTTGCTCCGTACAAGTTTGGCAAAGAGGGTCAGGAAGAGATGAAGAAAGTAGTCCGAGCAAAAATGTTGCTCTACAGTAAGTAGTAAAATACTAACTATGAAACAAGCAAAATATGCAATCCTTATTGTAGCCATTCTCTGGGGGTCGTCTTTTGCTTTTCAAAAGGAAGTGCTTGAAAGTATGCACCCGGTATTGTTTACGTTTCTTAATTTTTTCATAACAGGACTTTTGTTTCTTATATATTCACTGATTACTAAAAAGAACTTACTGTATAGATTGTCCGAAGGGGTGCTTCTTGGAGTCTGTGTGACAGCTATGGAGCTTACACAAATGTGGGGGTTGCACATAAGCTCGGCTGCGAATACATCATTTATATCAAATCTCGGCATGTTGTTTATTCCCTACCTTGGATATATTGTATATCGTCACAAAGTAACCCTTCTAGATACTGTGACACTTTGCATTGCTGGAGTCGGTATGTATTTTTTGGTTGGAGGTATCAATGGCGTTGGGTATGGAGACATATTTTTGTTCGCGTCTGCGTTTTTTATGTCACTATATTTTCTTCTGTCACAAAGATACGAAGGAGAGTCTGGCGTCCACATGAGCGTTTTGTGTGCGCAACAATTTATGACGGTGAGTTGCATTACCGCAGTCATGATGCTTGTGTACCCAGCCTTTCGCACTGCATCCTACGAGGGGGCTACATACTTTGTTGCGCTGATCCTTATCTTTACAGCTCTTCCGTATGCCCTTATTCAATGGTCGAGCAAGTATAGTAATGAAATGATGGTAAGTATGTACGACGGTGTGATAGAGCCTTTGATTGGAGGTGTTGTGGCCTGGGTAGTATTTTTCGAGGCGACATCTCCATTACAAGTTGCCGGCGGTTTGCTTATGGTCGCTGCTTTTGCTATAAGTAGTTTATATACTAAACGACACGCACTTCTCCATACATCATGATTACCTATCACTGTAACGATGTTTCTACAATAGAAGACGCAACAGCCCTTTGTGTAGAGGTGTTTCCAGATAAAAGTGGCTTTAAGGACAAGTATTACAATGTGGATTACTGGCACAAACTTATAGATAATAACGGTTTTTTGGTGACCGCATATGACGGTGACATCATTGTTGGTTTTGCGGTATGCTATGAAAAGTCCGACGAAGCACTCCATATATGGATGGTCGGCGTTAAAGAGTCACATAGAGATCAGGGCATATGGACAGAAATGTATCGACGTATTCATGAGTATGCACTAGAACGTGAGTACAAAAAGATATCAGTACATGTATACCAGTTACGGTCGCCACGAATGTATAACTTTGTGTCATCTCGCAGTTTCTTTGTGACCAATGTATCGGATATGGGTGAACATAGAGGTGTAAGAACAACTTTTGAAACATTACTTAGCAATAAAGATTCTGCAATGGCAGAACAATAAAATATATGAACCACGACTACAATCAAGAAGCACTCGAGCTGCATCGAGCTCATCACGGCAAAATAGAAATCGCAACAAAAGTTCCAATGGACAACAGAGATGACCTTTCACGCGCATATACTCCTGGTGTAGCGGAAGTGTGTAAAGAGATTGCCAAAGACGTTGCCAATGCTCGTGAGTACACATTGAAGCGAAATACCGTCGCCATCATTTCAGATGGATCAGCTATTTTGGGACTCGGTAACCTCGGCGCCCATGCTGCGATTCCTGTTATGGAAGGAAAGGCGGCGATACTAAAATCATTTGCCGGGGTGGATGCATTTCCTATTTGTTTAGACACACAAGACACAGAAGAAATTATTAAAGCAGTAAAGCACATTGCTCCGGTGTTTGGCGCGGTGAATCTAGAAGATATTGCAGCCCCTCGATGTTTTGAGATCGAAGAACGTCTTCGTAAAGAACTTCCAATACCTGTGATGCATGATGATCAGTGGGGTACAGCAACTGTGGTGCTCGGAGGTCTTATCAATGCACTGAAAGTTACAGGACGTGGAGAGGGTAAAGATGTGAAGATTGTCGTTAATGTCGTCGGATCGGCATGGGTGGCGACATCGCGATTATTGCTTGCGTATGGATTTAAGAATATGGCTTTTTGTGACAGCAAAGGAATTATTCACGTAGGAAGAGATGATCTTAACAAAGAAAAGCAGGAGCTTATATCCTCATCATCGTATATGCCACAGGAAGGGGGTCTTGTGGATGCAATAGTTGGTGCGGATGTTTTCATTGGTGTTTCAAAAGCGGGAGCTTTGACACGCGAGATGGCTGCGACGATGAATAAGGATTCTATCGTATTTGCACTTGCAAATCCGGTGCCAGAAATTATGCCTGATGTTGCGAAAGAAGCAGGGGTTGCAGTCATAGCAACGGGCCGCAGTGATTTCCCTAATCAGCTTAATAACTCACTCATCTTCCCGGGGCTTTTTAAAGGGGTACTTGCTGCTAATATTAAGCAGTTCGACATAACAATGTTTACACGAGCGGCGCTTGCTTTGGCTGGACATGTAGCAGAGCCTACGAGGGATGCTATTCTTCCTACAATGTTTGATAAAGAGCTCGTTGATGTGATTGCTGGTGCTGTTAAATAGACGGTAATTATTATGTAGTGCTGTGCGTATTGAATATGGTAGTATGAGGCCATGTCATTTTCGTTTGAAATACAAAAAGCCTCAGATGAAGCACCCCTTGCTCGCGCAGGGGTTATTCATACGCCGCACGGCGATATTGCTACGCCTGCGTTTATTACCGTAGGCACGAAAGCAACGGTGAAAGCTCTCACAGCGGAACAGGTGAGAGATTATGTCGGAGCTCAGGCGGTACTTGCGAATACATACCATCTATACCTTCAACCAGGAGATGATCTGGTGGCAAAGCATGGAGGGTTTGCAAAGATGATGAATTGGGTTCATAAGGATGCGGTAGATGAGGATCACGAAGTTGGAAGTATTAAGCAAGAAGGAAACACTACAGCGCGACCAATGCCGACATTTACTGACTCGGGCGGGTTTCAGGTCTTTTCACTTGGCCAGGCGCTTGGTCACGGGGTGAGTAAAATTGCTACGAGTGAAGAGATAAGTAAGCGAGAAGCACAAGAGACATCTCATGAGCAGACGCATGCAAAACTAGCACATATCGATGAAGACGGTGTAACGTTTAGTTCTGTGATTGATGGCAGCAAGCACAGGTTTACACCAGAAAAAAGTATGCAGATACAACATAATCTTGGTGCTGACATCTTTTTTGCTTTTGATGAGTGCACGAGTCCGCTAGCTCCAATTGCATATCAACGTGAAGCCATGAATCGTACTCACCGCTGGGCGAAGCGAAGCCTCGAAGAACACAAGCGTCTCGGGGTATCACCTGCCACAGGAGAAATGCAGGCACTCTTTGGGGTGGTGCAAGGTGGTGCGTACGAAGACTTACGACGAGAATCTGCACGAACATTAGGTGTGATGGACTTTGACGGGTATGGAATAGGGGGAAGTTTTACAAAAGAAGATATGGGTACTGCGGTTAGGTGGGTGTGTGAAGAATTACCTGCCCATAAGCCGCGACATTTACTTGGTATCGGAGAGCCACTTGATATTTTGCTTGGTATAGAACACGGTGTCGATACATTTGATTGTGTGGCACCGACACGCATAGGAAGAAACGGTGCTTTGTATACAGAGAACGGTCGTATTAATATTACAAATGCACTATACCGTGATGATATGTCACCCGTATCTGATAATCCTGATTGGCACACGCACGTGTATACAAAAAGTTATCTTCATCACCTTTTTAAAGCAGATGAAATGCTTGCAGGAACCATAGCGTCACTTCATAATGTGAAGTTTTTGACAGCATTGTGTGAAGATGCTCGCCAGGCAATTCTTGAAGGGAGGTTTAAGGTGTTTAAAGATTCCTTTATCGCAAAGTACTATAAATAGTTTGGCTAATTATAAAATAAAACAACCCTCGCGAGCGAGGGTTGGGGGGCTAAGCAACCTGCTTAGCGCGGGATGTTGGCTACACCGGCGCCACCAAGAACGATGATGACGATCACGATGATCGCGGCCACACAAAGCAAGACTTTTCTGAGTGGGTGCATGCTATGCTCCTGGTTGGTTGATAAAAATGTGCAGCGGATGACCATCGAGCTTGATACTGCTCCACTTCGCTGTCTCTGGGTTGTCGCTTATGACAACGTGGTGATCTTGGGCTATTCCGAGGTACCGCTTAGTTCCAGAAACAGTGTATATGCCACCAAGGGCAACTCCTCCATAAGGAAGCAGCAGCTGTGTGTATGTGCCAAGCAGGAGGTCTACCAGTGGTATTCCTTCTGTGAATTTTTTCGCGCTTGGCGCAAGAATTATCGTTCGAGGTCGCTTGGGAGCGATCTCGAAGAGAAGGTTGAGGTTTGCCCCAGTGACATGAGTCAGCTTTACCATCTATTTTCCTCGTGGAGTTGTACAGATATTTATAATATACAACGTGATCCCAGCTTTGTCAAACATGGAAATCTTTGTCGGAGTATATAAAACAGCCCCGGAAGGAGCTGTTTGAAATAGGTGTGTGCGTTACGCGTCTTCACTCTCCTGCTCACACATTTGACGGGAGAGGAAGTGGAGTAATACAGAGCACATTGTAAGCAGAGCTGTTGTGCTGGCCGCGATTGCGACAAGCGTTACAGTGGTGATGTTGTTCCAGAGATAGAGTCCGACACTCATCACCCATTGCCATAGTTCGCCAGCAAAGATGTAGCCAGTGCAGATGGTTGCGATAACAACCACTATTCCGAACATCATCGCATAGCCTTCGAAGGGTTCTATGTCTATCCCGGTGAAGGTGCCCCTTGTTACCCCGCGAAGGAATACAAAGGCTGCAACAATTACTAGCACCTTGGCAAGCGTGTACTCATCATAGATGTACGCACAGCCTCCCAAAGTGATAAACATCGCGGCGGTGCTGTTGTGCAGCATTCGCTGGTGCATTACGTTGCCGCCTGGTGCATGTGTCGTTGTTTACTCGAGATGAACATGGAAAGGTCCGAAGGAAGGTGTTCTGGAACCTTTCCAGAGACTCGGAGGCCTGTTCTGGAGTAAAACACGTCGAACCTGTCCAACTTCCGTTCGAATATCCGCAAGGAAAGAATGCGAACCTCTTTCGGTTGAAACAGGGTGTATCTGATGCCGACGTCTGTTTTGTCTGGTGTGTGTTCTGGAACATTCGACATTTTCATGTCAGGGTTGAGCTGTTTAAGCTCGGACATGAACAGTTTGAGCTGCGCCCTGCCGTCAACCCCAGAAGGGAGTGCGGCATCTAAATACTCAGTGATGTACTGATGAACGGACATGAAAGTCTCCTAAAAGGTTGATGGAAGGCATCGGAATGATGCCTAAGAACGAGTTCATTTTTTATGCTATAATCATATATCAAATATGTCAACTACCCGTAAACAAGGAAGCTTTAATCTCAAAGGGTTTATTCCCGCAGGCGATCAGCCAAAAGCAATCGCTGGTTTGGTAGAAGGTCTTCATAAAGGCATGAAGCGACAGACTCTTCTTGGTGCCACAGGTACAGGAAAAACATTTACCATAGCAAATGTGATTGCAGCAGCGCAGAAGCCGACATTAGTTATTGCTCATAACAAGACTCTTGCTGCTCAACTTGCCCAGGAGTTTCGTACTTTTTTCCCAGATGCTGCGGTGCATTACTTTGTGTCATATTACGACTACTATCAGCCGGAAGCATATATGCCGGTGACTGATACGTATATTGAAAAAGATGCTCAAATTAATGAGGAGATAGACAGATTGCGTCATGCGTCGACTCAGGCGCTACTCACACGAAACGACACGATCATTGTCGCATCGGTGTCGTGTATTTATGGTCTTGGTTCACCTGTTGACTATGAGCGAGAGAATATGAAGCTTGCCGTAGGGGATCCTGTGACAAAAGTATTGCTGATGCAAAAGTTTGTGAATATTTATTACGAGCGCACGAACGCAGACTTGTCTCCGGGCACATTTCGTGCGATTGGTAATCGTATTGATATTATGCCAATCTCAGAGACGGTTATGCTTCAAATTGAAATAGCAGGCGGAACGATATCTCACTTGCAAATTGTCGACCCTATTTCTATGACAGTAAAATCAGTCGTGTCGGATTATTTTATCTTCCCTGCAAAGCATTTTATTTCTGATGTGCCTACACGAGAGCGAGCAGTTATGACCATAGAAAAAGAACTCGCCCTGCGTTTGGCAGAGCTAGACAAAGATGGCAAAATTCTCGAAGCAGAGAGATTGAAGCGTCGTACGAGATATGACATCGCTATGATTCGTGAAGTCGGATTTTGTCAGGGTGTCGAAAACTATTCGCGACATCTTTCTGGTAAAGAGCCCGGCGTTGCACCGGATACGCTGCTCGAATATTTCCCTCATAACGCACAGGGTGAGCCAGAGTTTTTGACAGTTATTGATGAGTCTCATGTGACCTTACCGCAACTTCATGGTATGTATGCCGGAGATCAATCACGCAAGGGGACGCTCGTAGAGTATGGTTTTCGTCTTCCAAGTGCAAAAGACAACCGGCCACTACGGTACGAAGAATTTGAAGCTCGTGTCGCCGAGACTATTTATGTATCAGCTACACCTGGTACGTATGAACGTACGGTGTCAGACCAGGTTGTTGAGCAGATCATTCGTCCGACAGGGTTGCTCGACCCTGTGCTTGATATACGACCTGTTAATGAAAAAGGTGCGTATAAAGGTCAGGTTCAAGATTTTATCGAAGAAGCTTTGAAAGATATTTCATCTGGCGGCAGGGTTATCGCTACAACGCTCACAAAGAAAATGGCAGAAAGTCTTTCTGAATATTTAAAAGAGCGCGGTGTTAAGGCAGAGTATCTTCATAGTGATATTAAAACGATGGAACGTATTCAGATTTTGACGAGATTCCGCAAGGGGGATTTTGACTGTTTGGTTGGAGTGAACTTGCTTCGAGAGGGTTTGGACTTGCCAGAAGTAACACTCATCGGTATTTTAGATGCCGACAAAGAAGGGTTTCTCCGAAGCGAGACGTCGCTTATTCAAACTATTGGTCGCGCAGCACGTAACGTGAATGGCCGTGTACTTTTATATGCAGATGTTATGACAGGGTCGCTTGATCGTGCCATAGGTGAGACAAAACGCCGTCGAGAAATTCAAGAAGCATACAACAAAGAGCATGGGATTACTCCGACAACAATTAAGAAAAACATTAAAGATATCACCGAAGAGTTACAAAGTGATCATGCCAAAGCAGTGAATGCAGAGCTCGCTATTGATGCGAAGTTGTTTGCAAAAAATGGAGACAAACTCATTAAGCTTAAAGAAAAGGCCATGAAAGAAGCCGTTAAGGTGCTCGATTTTGAGACGGCCGCAATTTTGCGAGATGAGATAGAGATATTGCAAAAAAAGTTGAGTGACAAGTCTGATAAGGGGTCTCCGGCCGCAGAAACCTCAGCATAACGATCAAGTAAGACACCAAAAAAGTTACTTTGCAGCCTTGCTGTAAGAGGC
The DNA here is from genome assembly GCA_964461165.1 of uncultured Candidatus Saccharibacteria bacterium. Lineage (GTDB taxonomy): Bacteria > Patescibacteriota > Minisyncoccia > Phycocordibacterales > UBA5272 > UBA11704. Next base: position 15,499 of record CAYWTC010000012.1, read on the forward strand.
GTATACTGCGAGGTATATGAAAACATATATTTCCATCCTGATAGCAATAGCAGTACTTTTCGGTGTCGTGTTTGTGGGCTACAAATATACAACAACTCATAAAAAAGTTTTTTCAGAGACAGCTAGTACCACAACAGCCTTTACTACATTTGAGGGTAGTGTTACAAGAGTGTTTGAAGGAAATACGACCCTTACCTACTCATTTGATATTCCAGAAACATCGACGACATCTGTCAGTATGGATGGTGCCTTTACTAAGGTTATGGATGGAGATACGTTTGTCGCTGCTGTATATATGAGCTATGAGGGCGGGCGAGGGTATTCACCACTTGATTATATTACTGAGATTGTTGCTCAGCATGTTCCAGTGATCACACCGCTCGGTACGTCGACTGTTAATGGTCATGAGTATACTCGTGCAGAAACCGCGGGGAGTGATTGGTATATTACATCTCTTAATAATGGCGAATGGTTGGCAGTTATTGAAGGTAAAAAAGTGTCACAAGAAGCAGTTCTGCGTATTGCTAGTAGTCTTGAAGCTACAAGTAAGCGTCAGTAAGCGACCAGATAAGGATATATCCTTACTATATTTCTTTTGAAATCAAGGCGTACAAGTGGTATAATAGGGTATTAATTTAAGGTTTTTTAGCTACCCAACCACTTCGTATGCCTGCAAAAAAGAAAGATGTAATCGAACACGTTGAAAGTATTATTGTTAAGGGGGCACGCACGCATAACCTTAAAAATATTACTGTTGAGATGCCGCGACACAAAATGATCGTGTTTACCGGCTTGTCTGGTTCTGGAAAATCATCTCTTGCATTTGATACTATTTTTGCCGAAGGGCAGCGAAGGTATGTGGAGTCATTGTCTGCGTACGCACGTCAGTTTTTGAATCAAATGCAAAAGCCGGATGTCGACGAAATCGTCGGACTTTCGCCTGCGATTTCTATTGACCAAAAGTCAGCTGGGCGAAACCCTCGATCTACTGTTGCGACAATTACTGAGATCTATGACTATCTTCGTGTGTTGTATGCACGTGTTGGTAAACCGTACTGTATAGAGTGTGGTACAAAAATCCAAAAGCTTTCTAATGAAGAAATTATGAACTTTGTCATCGACAAAGTAAAAGCCGTCGATTACAAAAAGGTTAAAAAAGAAGTCATGGGTGTGCCATTTTCGCATGAAGAGGTACACATCCTCGCACCTCTTGTGCGTGGAAGAAAGGGGGAGTACTATCAAATGCTTTACGATTGTCTTGGACGTGGATATACAGAAGCCTTGGTAGACGGTGAGCGTAAGTCATTGCGAGAGCAAATCATTTTGGATAAAAATAAAAAACATGATATTTCGATTGTAGTTGACTCTATTCCAATCGATGACTTTCGTACGAAGCAAACAGAGAAAGATGCCCTCATGAGACTGGGTGAAGCTATCGAGCGGGCGATTAACGAGACAGATGGATTACTTGAAGTGGACTTGCTTGATGAGCGTACGGTGATGAGCGGAAAGTTTATGTGTTCGAACTGTGGTTTTTCATTCCCAGAAATTGAACCTCGTTTGTTTTCTTTTAACTCACCGTACGGAGCTTGTACTGCTTGTAACGGTCTTGGTACAAAGTATTTTGGTGGACTTGATGAATGTGAGGAGTGTCACGGTAAACGTCTTCGCCCAGAAGCACTTGCTGTGTACCTTGATGATACGAGCAAGATTAATATTGTAGACATTACTAATTTGTCGATACAAAAGGCGCAAGAGTATTTCGCTACGCTACCTTTATCCAAAAAGGAGCAAGAGATTGCGGCCGTCGTCATTAAAGAAATAGAGTCACGGCTTGTTTTTATGCTCAACGTTGGGCTCGACTACTTGGCACTTAATCGTAAAGCAGACACACTCTCCGGTGGAGAGGCTCAGCGTATTCGCCTCGCATCGCAGCTTGGAAGCCAACTTGTGGGTGCGCTCTATGTACTTGATGAGCCGACGATTGGTCTTCACCAGCGTGATAATGATCGTCTGATTAAGACGCTTACGCACTTGCGTGATATCGGTAATACGATCATTGTCGTCGAACACGACGAAGATACTATTTATGCATCTGACTATATTGTCGACATTGGTCCCTTAGCTGGAGTTCACGGGGGAGAGGTGGTGGTATCTGGTTATTTGGACGAGCTTTTAACTGCTCCTAAAAATAAATCAGGTAGTGTGACACTCGCATACCTTCGTGGTGAAAAAGAAATACCGCTTCCAGAAGTTCGTCGTAGCCAAGATAAGGGTTCGATTAAAGTAAAAGGAGGTTCAATATTTAATATTACAGATTTAAATGTGACGCTACCACTTGGACGCATGAGTGTCGTTACGGGGGTGTCTGGCTCTGGGAAGAGTTCGTTTATGTATGAGATTCTTCACAAAAACCTCCTTGGCAGATTAGAGCGTCGCCATAGAACCGCAAAGATTTTTAACTGTACTGACTTTACTGGCACAGAGTACATTTCCCGAGTCGTGTTGATAGACCAGTCCCCAATAGGTCGCACACCACGGTCAAACCCTGCCACATACACAGGTGCGTGGACACATATTCGTGATCTTTTTGCAGAAAGTGAAGAGGCTCGTATCAGAGGGTGGAAGCCGTCACGATTCTCGTTTAATGTAAAAGGTGGTCGCTGTGAAGCCTGCCAAGGTAACGGAGAAATAGCAGTCGAAAT
>CAYWTC010000013.1:0-16537 GCA_964461165.1 uncultured Candidatus Saccharibacteria bacterium
GTAATACCACGCTCACGCTCCTGTTCCATCCAGTCCATTTGTGTTGCACCATCGTGAACTTCACCGATTTTGTGAGAAACACCGGTATAAAACAAAATGCGCTCTGTCGTCGTCGTCTTTCCAGCGTCAATGTGAGCAATAACACCGAAGTTTCTTGTTTTATTAAGTGGGTAATCGCGAGCCATGGTAAATAGTTGTTAGTTAATAGTTACTAGTTTTTAGTTTGGGACAAAATGCTTCGCATTCCGTTCCAGGAATCATTCCAGAAAAAATAAAAACCGCTTATGCAGTGGTGATCATGCTACCACAAAACAAGGTAGGAGACAATATACAAACAGCCCGTACACGGATACTAACCTTGCCTAATAAACCATACACCTTAGAGATTATGCGGGTTGGCCACCCGGGTACGGGAAGTATCTTAACTTATCTCGGAGCGCCCTGGCTGTGTCGCGACCATGTTGCAGAAATCCCTCAAGGCCAGGAATATCCTCCATAGCTAAAAGATCTCTTTTAAGGTCGTCGTACCCGGCTCGCCCTTTGTCGCGCAAAACTGTCACAAATAAGTCGTCTGCCTCTACTTGGGTTAAAACCCCTTGTGACTTTTCAAAGATATCACGCCGACCACTACCAATGGGGCCAACAATAAGTTCTAGTCGAGTAAGAGCCTCGTTAAGAAAAGCAACCTGTTCGTCTATAAGCTTTTTTCGCCTTTCCGAAGTAAAAAAGTTTTGTTCTGGGGAGTGAAAACTTGGTGCCGGATCTGCCATATCTCGTAGTATACAAAAAACAGAAAAAAACACCCGCCGACGGGTGTTTTTTCTCAAAGATAAGCTGAGTGGGAGGATTACCAAGCGAAGTGCGCGAAAGCCTTGTTAGCTTCTGCCATTCGGTGAGTGTCTTCCTTCTTCTTTACCGCTGAACCTTCATTGTTTGCCGCTTGCATGAGCTCATCAGCAAGTTTAAAGCGCATAGCCTTTCCTTTCTTTGACTGTGCAGCATCAATAATCCATCTGAAAGCGAGCATAAAACGACGTTCTGGTCGTACTTCACGAGGAACTTGGTAGTTTGCTCCACCAATACGACGTGAACGGACTTCTGTAAGAGGTCCTGCGTTATTGAGCGCCATAGTAAACGTCTCGAGTGGGTCTTCCACTTTCAACTTTTCCTTAATGATGTCAAAGGCTCCGTAGACAATATCTTGTGCTACTGATTTCTTTCCACCAACCATAACGTAATTGATAAACTTACCAACCTTTTCAGAGTTGTATCGTGTATCTGGACCAACGATATTTCGATTTTTAACTTTTCGTCGCATATGATTAGATTTTTAAGGAGCGTAGCGACTATAAAAATCAATCACGTCAGTTTTATTTTTCTTCTTCCTTAAAAATAAAACTCGCGCAAATAGAATAGTCTACGTCCTTGTTAGTTTTCTTGTGTTTTCTGTTCCCCGAAGCAAAAGGGTACTCCACAAGATGTTATTTCAGTAAATGCTTCAATACTCTATAAACGAGTGAGTGTAATACTACAATACTTACACACAAGTAGCAAGCCGGTTCCGAGCATAACAAAAGCCCTCCGGAGAGGGCTGTTTGAGGCGGGCGTGGGCCACCTCACAAAAAAATGAGCAGCATTTTGATGAAAAGGTCACACACTACCCATATCATCAACACCACAAGGATGGCATCGTTTACCCGTGAAGGGAGTCGCTTGACTACGTTTCTCCCCAAAAAGTTCGCTGTGATCAGTATGGGGAGGAAAATAAGTGTCCACTTCACAACATCCGGCGGAGCGATCTGCCCATTCCCTAACCGAACTAGTCCAGCAGTTGCAAAGACAATGAAGTTAAGGAGGTTTCCCGTTCCACGCATCTCGGAGATCTTTAAACCTTCCGCTGTTAGGTAACTCACCCTCATGCCACCACCAGATAGTCCAGTTCCCTGTAAGAAACTAGAAGCAAACGCTGTGACAGTTCCCACAACACCGCTTGTCGTACTCTCGTTCCTCTCTTGCTTCTGTGTCAAGAAACGCCGTAGCGTTTTGTATAGAAAGTGAATAGAAAACCCAAGAAGCACTCCTGTAACGAACCAGTTTGGGAGATTAAGGAGGAGAACCGCCCCCGCGACGACACCCACAAGTGACGCAGGGAGTAACTTCCGCACGTAATCTTGTCTGATGTCTGCCCTGAAAATGAACGCCCCTATTGCAGTGTTTAGCATCAGCACCCACGTACTGATCGCTATCGCATACTGAGCATCCCCCGTTAATGCCAGGATGAGTGGCGTCGTCGTAGACGAGCCCGACATCGGGACAATGATATTCGCAAATGAGAGAAACGCCAAGGTGACATATATCACCCAATGCTGCGCCATCTCAGAAACATATGATTCCATAGAACACCTCGTATAGTTGCTTTAATTACTTACAGATACTTAAAAACCCTACACCAGACACTATCACAAAGATAGGACAATACAAAAGCGCGACCTTCGGTCGCGCTTTTGTATAACTGTTTGTTTGACTATCTATCTCACTTACTTCTTCGCTACCGCTCCTGCCTTTGGACGCTTAGCTCCATAAAGAGATCGGCCCTGGCGACGTGCATCTACTGATGTAGCGTCGAGACGTCCACGGACGATGTGATATCGCACACCAGCAAGGTCCTTTACACGACCACCACGAATCACAACTACTGAGTGCTCCTGAAGCTTGTGCTTCTCTCCTGGAATGTATGCTGTTACTTCCATGCCGTTTGTAAGGCGTACTCGGGCGATTTTACGGAGCGCAGAGTTCGGCTTCTTTGGAGTTGTTGTTGTTACTTTTGTACACACACCACGCTTAAATGGTGAATTGTAGAAGTTTGGCTTATTCAAAATAGCGTTAAAACCCTTACCCATAGCAATAGATCGCGACTTGCGAGCCACTTTTCCACGAGATTTCTTTACGAGCTGATTAATTGTTGGCATATAAGGATATGAATGGCCTCAATACTATCAAAAACAGGAATAATAAGCAAGCTTTTAGCGTCAAAAGCTACGTAAAGTTTCTCCCTTCGCAGACTTATCGCCCTGTTTCTGGCGACATACTTGCGATGATTCTATCTTCCCGTAAGTTATAAATAATTACCTGTGACGGGAAGACAATAACGTAATCCCCTTGCGAAACATCTTTGTAAAAAGCGTTTTGCTGTTGAAGGCGGGAGGCGTCTTGCACACGTACGACACTTGTCGGGTCACCCTTTGGGAGCGCTATATGCTGAGAGACGCGGTCTATAATCTCCCCCTTAGACACCACGACATCATGCTGAAGTGCCTGCTTTGCATACACCATAATTCCGTACAAAGATATAACAACAATTATACCAACCATTATATTTCTTGCTGTTTTTTGAAATGTAGGTGATAGTAATACTTTCCGTGTCGTTTTTTTAACATGTCTCGACACGCGCGCAAAAAAAGAACGTGACTTTTTTGACGACGCTTGTGATACAGAGCGAACAGGTTTACTCATATACATAAGTATATCTTATAAAAGACATACATCACGGACAATCTGTGTATATTAAAGGACAACCGCCATAATCCCGTCTTGAATGAACGGTGAAATCATGCCAAATATATACGCCGCAAGGAGTATTGCCCCCACTAAGTAGAGCGGATTGTATATAAAAGCCTGGCTTACGTGGAATCGTGGGAAAAATGCTTGAATAATACCCATGCCGTCAAACGGCGGTATAGGAATGAGGTTAAAGAAGGCGAGTGAAACGTTAACGGATACTATAGTAAGCACCGCAGGTAAAAATGCAGGTGACACTATACCGTATGAAACACCGAGTTTATACACTACCACCGTTACTACGGCGATTGCCAAGTTGACCAAAACCCCAGCCGCTGCAACAAAAGCTTCACCCAGCCCCCGCGAAACGTTGTGTACGTTATACGGAACTGGCTTCGCCCATCCAAACGTTGTCCCGGCAGAGAGAAACGCAACTAACGGCACAATCACGGACCCCATCATATCAATATGGGCGAGTGGGTTAAGGGTGAGACGGCCCGCACGGTATGCCGTATGATCACCTTGCACATACGCAGCATATCCATGCCCTATTTCATGCAGAATAATAGAATATATAACAACAACGAGAGGGAATAGTAGTGAAACGAGGTCAGACATATATGTAGTATACAGCCGAGAAGTGACCACTACCAGTTTATGAAAATAACAATCGCGGACATATTGCAGAGAAAGCCCTTATGTGATATAGTTTAGCGACATTAGTTTTTGGTCATTCCTAGTAACTAGTGACCATTACTTACAAACTACCTATGGCAAATATCTGTCCACTCTGCGAAAAAGGCTCAAAAGTTGTTGGAAAATACAGCAACTCTGTTCGTGCCACCAAGTACAACCCAGCCGGTGATCGTCGAAAGTACCCAAACCTCCAGTGGGCACGTATCCCAAATGGTCCCCGCATTCGTATTTGTACGAGCTGCATGAAACGAGGGCTTCACCTTCAAATCAAGCTATAAATAAAAATCGACGTCATACGGCGTCGCTTTTTATTTTGACTTTCTTTATCAAAGAACGTAGTATACCCACCGAAACCCGGCACCCCGCCGGATATTGACAAGGAGTGGTCCATGCCACCGACACATCTGTACATAAACGGAACATTCTCCCTCGAGTGGGGCGATCGTGCTCCCGTTTTCTACAACTTCCACGGCTATATCGGGCCCAAATGGCGCCGAAAGCCTCGCGACGGTTACATGCTTGACGAAGATGGGAAATCTGACATCACTGACTGGCGATTGGACGGGAAACTTCTCACGTTCACGAAGCAGTACCACCACATGAACTCCCCGGTGACCTTCCACCTGGAAGAAGGAGCCCCTTCTGTGTATTTCGGGAAATGGGATTTCCGCAATGGCGAAGCTGCCGTTACCGAAGGTAAGGTGCACCTCATCATCACCACTATACCCGAAAGCTTTTTCGAAGGGCTGGCCTCGCTCGACGAAGGGGAGTAAAGAGCCACCCCCGCAACAAAGACACCCCGCAATCTCGGTTGCGGGGTGGTTTTATTTTGCAAATTATTCGCATTATTTTATTTCTGCGTCTCCACTTCCAGAGTTCTCCCATCTGTCTCGAAACTAATCGTACCTCTTTCGATCGTCGAGAGAATTTCTTTACTGTATTTTTGTAACCGACCCACCGCCTCAGGATTCGGATGTCCGTATTTGTTGTCCTTACCTGCACTGATGACAGAGTACTCAGGACGAATATAACTAAGCAACTGTTCACCACTACTGTACTTACTTCCGTGATGTCCTGCCTTATAGACAGTGACGCTCTTCGGAATCCCTGCACTAATTAATTTTCCTTCCTGATTACTCGCCAAATCTCCTGTAAGTAAAAACGTGTGATCACCATATACCACTACCACACTTATCGACGCATCATTAGTATCATTTTTCCTAACTATATATTTTTGTGGTGGGTACAAAATTTTTACGAGTACACCATCATGAAAATCTATCACGTCACCAGTACGAGCAAGATGCACGCCCGCACCCTCATCATCAATATGTTTTTCCAAATCTTCAAACACGCCCGTACTTCCGACGCCAGGAGATGTGACCACGGTGTGCACGGTATACTTTTCTAAAACAGGAATGAGTCCTGTCACATGATCTGCGTCTGGGTGAGTTTCTAGCATGACCTCAATATCACGAGTGAAGTATGAGACCTCATCTGTAATACGACTGAGCACGATGTTGCTCGGCCCTCCATCGATGATCATTTTCTTGTGGCTTGGTGTCTGTATGAGAATTGCATCACCTTGCCCAATATCGAGGAAGGATACTTTTAGTTTTGCAGGCTGTGAAAGTGAGACAATACAGACGACAGAGATCAGACAAACAGACAGCAGAAAAAATACTAAACTAACTTTTCCGTACTCTCGGAAAAATATCCGAAACTTTTCTTTCTGTTCTTTCCACCATGATTGCATGTATATAGTGTAGCAGCGAAGTGGGGCGCACGTGATGGCTACGCCATCACGTGCGCCGGACCCGTCTACTGTCTGTTGTCTCTTGTCTTTTGTCTGTGTACACTGTCCCTATGGATCTTCACTCTCTCATCTCATCTGGCTCATACCTCGCAATTTTTATTCTCATGATTGCAAACGGCATCGTCAACTTTCCTTCATCACAAATCTTGTATCTCATTGTCGGATACTTTGTGAGTACGGGCGACCTCACATTCACTGGCGCCCTCATTGCTGGTGCCCTTGGGAACACCATAGGTAACACCATCACTTATATGCTCGTCAAAAAATATGACAAACCTTTTGCACAAAAGTTACTCATGTTAGATACTGCCACATTTACAAAACTGCACGCCGCTCTTCATGATACCTTTTCTCGCCGTGGTATGTGGTGGATATTTCTTGGCAAGCTCACACCGTCTATAAAAGCATTCATTCCTGTTGTCGCAGGACTCGCGGCTACACCACGTAATGCCACGATGAGCATCTTTGCTCTTGCGTCTACTCTATGGGCATGTGGGATTATCTACCTCGGATATGCCTTCGGAGAAAACGTATCACTGTCGTCATTTCTTTTCGTTTCACTAATCATTGGGGTGAGTATGATGCTCATCGTCTACAAAAAAGTACTTCGCACAATATAACTCGTACCGCAGTTACACCTTTGTTTAATAAGAAAAAACACCGGTATCCTCTTCAATGCTTTTTGTAATACTCGTTTCATTAGAAATATATTTTGTGGAGAAGGTGATGCCTGCAACGATAATAAGATACATAGCAAGTGCAGTACCCGTCGATATATGCACAGAGAGAGAAGCTCCTGGTAAAGAAGATATAATCTTTGCAATATATAAAATAAAATTACACAACAGTGATGTGATGTACCCACATAAAAGGGCTGCGTAATGTGACACATGTGAGAGCGCCACTGTACACGCTGTAGTAAACATAGCGAAAGGAACGACCGGCACGACAAAAATATTTGCAACCACAGAATACATCTGTGCTGTACCAAACATGTACATCGTATACGGCAACGTTGCGATATACGCAGAGACTGTCATCGCCACACCTTCTCGCATCCATACAGGCACGCGGCACTTCTCTGCAAGCGTCATGCTTGCCTGTGAGATATAAATAATTCCCGCAGTGGCGATAAATGAAAGATGTAAAGATACATCGTGCATGAGTGAATACGGTTCGTAAAGTACGATACCAAGCAGCGACACAAGAAGCGCCTGCGCAGCAACATAGACCCGACCAAACACAAGTGCTGTGAGCCCTATCATAGCCATCACTCCTGCACGTATTAAACTCACCTCTCCGCCCACAGCGCATATAAAAAGTACGACACTCATAGCGACGCACAACACTCTCGCATAGATAGGAACATATCGAAGCACCATCATCATAAACCCGATAACGATTGCAATATTAAATCCAGACAAAACAATAATGTGCGAAAGCCCACTCGCTCGAAACATGGCGATTAACTCTTTGCTCATTGATGAGTCCCCGACGAGCATACCAGAGGCAAGCGACGCAGCGGGAGATGTAACGTAGATAGCGATGTCTCGTATAACAGCATCCTTATATGCTCTCAACATAAATATGCCTGAGTCACTTTTCCCCACATGGGTTACTTGTGGGTAGTATGACTCACTTCCAATATTGCGCGTATGTAAGTATGCTGCATAGTCAAAACTGCGACGCTCTGTTACAGAAGATGTTGTATCACTGTGTGGAAAAATAACATCCGGCACCGAGACCTTCCCCTCTATGTCGAGAATATCTCCAGCCACATAATGCGGATACGGTGGCACTCGCAACATGACATGTTCTGTATCATGAGATGCTTTCACAACAAGTTCTTGATATGAATCTTTTTGTTCACCGGAGGTGATAACTGTGCCCGTAAACCTGCACACTTTTTCACATACAAATATCTGCTGCGAAGATTCTAGCTGCACTCGCACAATACCAACTACCAGAGCACACGACACGATGCACGTAGATACAGCGAGCGCGACACCTACGGTGTCGCGCTCCTTACTCCACCCTTTCACATATCTTTTCAATCCAAGAAGTATTCCCTGCGACACTCCGAGCACTGCACTGACACCTGCAATCTCAGTTGCGTATGGTGATGTATACCCTATGACAATCCCCACCCCCACACCTGCAACCGCTAGTACTGTTTTTACATGTGTCTTCATGTGCGTATGCAATTTCTGCGGTCTTCTATCTGATGTCTATCAGATATTCGCTCTTTGGCCCTCGATATAGTTGCAAATTACTCGCACCTCCATCCATCACCGAGTCCGCACATGCAGTCGCTATTACATCCGCCCGTTCATTCATCGTCACCCCAGCGTGCCCTGGTACGTATGTCCATGTTACTTTTGTGCCGAGGGCTTTTAATCTATCTTCTTCTTTTTTAAGAGCCTCCCACAAATCTTGATTGAGTACTGGCTTCTTCGTTGACCCCTTCCATCCTTTTTTAATCCATCCGTCTATCCACTCTGTCATCCCCTTCTTTACATACTGACTATCAGTGCAGACCTCGATAGACGTTAGACCACCTGAATTCTGTATCGAGATGTCTGTTTGGGCCAAGCCATGAATCTGCTGATTCACCTCCTGTCTATTGTCTCCTATCTCTGCGAGCCCTCGCAGGGCGCCCATCAGCTCCATTCTATTGTTCGTCGTCAATTTCTCACTTCCACCAAGCTCAATGATTTCATCCTCGCATCCTTCTGCTGTCTCCTGTCTTGTGTCTCCTGTCTTGTGTTCTGTGATCAGAATACAGCCCCACCCTCCCGGTCCAGGATTTCCTCTACTTGATCCATCGGTATAAATAGTGATTTTCATGACAATTAGTATAACAAAACAAAGAGACCCACTTAGCTTTTCTTTTTAAGACCAGGTGCTTCTTTCGAAACTTCCCATACCGCGTTAAACATATGTTTCATCATATCCGCAATAGCCTTACTCTTAATCACAAAAAGTGTAATATCACCACCTTCATCAAGACTTTTTTTTGTGTACTCCCCGGACTCAAAGTACACATATTCACCGAAGATTGTATACGTAGCAGAGTCGTTAAATTTTTCTAGCAAAACCCTGTTGCGAGAAGTTGAACCACAATGCCCAATAACCCCTGGGTTATGTTTCACCACGTCTTGTCGATACAAAACATGTATTGGCACATTGTGTTTTTCAAGTCTGCTTACAAAATGCTTAAAAATATGTTCAATTTTTAGAGAAAGAGATGCTCCTCGTGCGCCATACATATAGATATCTTTACCTTCTCTTTCCATGTGACGTAAGTAGTTTTTTACCCCCTCAACCCCTCGATACACAGCAACACTCTGCTTTTTTTCAGAAGATATGAATTGTTTTAAAAGTTCTGGCATTAACGCCTCGACCTTGCTTCGCTTTTCTTCAACCATTTCGAGTAACTTGTGAGGATCTACTGCATAATACATATTTTCTTTAGCCCCCACTTCTTCGTAGACAAGGCCTTTCTCCAAAAGGCGCTGCATACTGTCGTATACATTTCGTCTGTGCACACCAGACTTCACGGCGATTGTAGAAACCCCCATTCCGCCACCACGAACCAAAGCTACGTAAATAAAGCTTTCATTTTTTGCGAGACCGAGCTCGCTTAATATATCTGAATACATGTGGTGTAGTATATCACCATATGGTTATATTTGCCACTCTTACTTAAAGTTATACAATTTGGTAGTTCATTACTTTATTAGGAGTTCCTCATGGAAACACTCGACCGAATCCTTGCATATTCCATAGCATCCGTGTTTATGGTTTTCGCTGTGGCCTTTGTCACTTGGGATGTAATTAGAAAAGTTGGACTACGCAGCCTCCTAAAAGCCATTGGAACCTGGGTATGTTTAGCACTTTTCTTTCTACTGTTCTTGTATCTGGAAATGAAAATCATGACAATTTTGTTCTTCATACTTATTGTTATGTTTCCTATATTCTTTTTGATCTATGTAGCCATGTACTAACTTAGGTCAGACCACAAACCTAACCCCCACGGGGTATAAATCGGGCTCAACCAAACCGCACAGCAATGTGCGGTTTTTTCTTTTTACTTTTTTGCTTCCCCTTGTCCCCCTGCCATTTCCCATAGCCCCATAAAAAATTGCTTGAACTTTTCTGCAACATCATGAGACTTAATGACATACATAATCGGCGGGTTGAAGTAACTATGTATTTCCACTGTATCCCCTCGAATAGCAATAGTTGGTAAAAGCTCAGGAATGATTGCCATGCTTCTTATATGAGACTTCACGTTACTCTTGTGATATTCGTCAAAAAGTTGTTTCTCTTCTTCATTACAAAGATAGTAAAATGTAAAACCTTTTTCACCTTGTATACGCGCATTTTCACGTAAGTCATGCTTAAACATTTCTTTCATAGCCTTTGCACTTCCTCCCAAGAGATACTGAGTCATACCCTTAGGTGCCTGACGAACCCATTCTAGCTGATGCTTAATGATTGCTTCGCTACCTATATACATTTCAGCATCTTGATCAAAAGAAACTTTCGCAATTTTTTCAAGCGAACGAGAAAGCTCTGAGGTTTCTGCAATTCGCTTCATTTCAATCTTTTCAAGCTGGGAAGGTGGCATTGCTTTGTACTTTGACTGTTTACCGTGTGCAACCTCTACAACCAACCCGTACTCAATAAGTTTCGGGAGAGCCATATATACATATGGACGATGAAGCCCGGCACCAACAGCTATTTTTGAACCTCCTGTAAGGGTGGTTTTGGTAAGTAAGTGCAAATACACAGCAGATTCATACTTCGTAAGACCCCATGCGGTGAGCTTTTCATAAAGCTCAGGGAATTCCTTTTCCATGCCTTTTTGATTAGTGATATTTGTAGTCATAATTAAAAGTGTTATAAAAAGTATAACATACTTATTAAAAATCCTTATATGATAAGGTCGTTTGTTATAAAAAAGTGATATAATATACATTGACAAATGTGTTTAAAAATGGCATAATGTTATCAGAAAGTTCGAAGCAAACTAGAGGCACAAGCCAAAGGCGTTCGAATTAGATCATTGAAGGAGAGGGCCTCATGGAAATTACAACATACTACTTCCGGGTTTACCCGGAACGTGCCAACAGCCGTACTTTGCGGATAACTCCTGCAAAAGAACTTGCAGAGGTTGAAGTCACCCTGCGATGCAATTGCTTTAACTGCAAGCAAAGGGAACGACATGCCGCTTCTCGTGGGTACACACTCTCAGGTGTCTGGGCAAGAATACCGTACATCGAACCAAGTTCGCCGAGAAATGAACAACTTCCAAAAGACTTGTTCATTGACGGGTGGGAAGAACTAGAGCCTCAGTACATAGGGAAGATGGTCCGCCATGAGGGCGCAATTGACATCTTGAGAACCATCAAAAAAATCTTTGGAAAAAAAGTAGACGGTTGGTTCCCCGCAGGACGGTAACCACCTAAGAGTTCTAAGTTAGTTCTTTGATTTTAAAACCGCACAATAATGTGCGGTTTTTTCTTTTTATATTACTGACTGATCACGATTCCCTGCTCTTTACAACTCGTCGCCATAAAGCTTTTTATAAATGTCGGGCACTGGAGGGTTACCGTCTTCTCGTTCGTGACACTCTTTAATCTAAGGTTACACGTAACGTACCCGTCACTGTTAGAATCTTCTCCCTGACAATTCTTCCCGACGATTGCGTAGTCACCGTACATCTTGGATGCATACTCTTCGCCTTTTGAGATGCCACGTGAGGCACGCATTTGATTGCCTAAGATAAAATAAGAATATAGGCCAGCTGCGATAACAGTAAGTATAAGGATACCGCCAAAGATTTTCTTCATATCTCCACTATACCACGCCTCCTTTAACAAAAGAAAAGGGTGGGCTATGTAAATAAAAGATTTCTATCTTGTGCTTCTATATCAATATCTTCCGTCGCATACTTCAAGGCACCTTGAGTGGATGCGAGGTGCACCACATGCTTACCGAACTTACTCTCTAGAGCGTCCAATCGCTTGTGGATCTCTTGGAATCTATCTGACTTCGTATCTTCGGACTCAAAGAGAGTGGCCTGCGCCGTGTATAGCTTACTTAGATTCTGTAGAGTGATACCGGTAGCTCTATATGTCATACCGTTAACATAAAGCTCATCAAGCTTCTCTTCTACAAGCCCAAGGATGATCTCCGGAGCATTCGTTGGTTCGAGCATACTTACAGGAAGCACCGTGTATCTAAGTGTCTTGTCACGAAGGGCAATGGTGAACTTTTTTGTCACCAATGAATAACGTCTCGCTTGGGCGCACACATCTTCGACATGTTTTGAAAGTTGCATGAGAAGGAATTTCTTATCACCTGTGGCCGGGTGAAACGTATGCATGCGCTGTATTGAAGAATACGAAGATTTTATTTCCTGATTTACCTTCATCACTGATATCCCACGGAGCTCTTTCCAGAGGCCTAAGAAGTTGCTAGAAAAGTTCGTACTCACCCATCTCTCATCTTTGGACACGAAGTCGCTCGCCATGAGCACACCCTTTCTCTTCAGAGATTCTGCAGTCTTTGGGCCTATACCCCACACCTTCTCCACGGGGAATGTCTTCAAGAACCCTCCAGCTATATCTAGCGTGATAACGGTGAGGCCATTTGGCTTCACCCACTTGGACGCGACCTTTGCAAGCACCTTTGTCGGAGCCATGCCAATCGTCACAGAGAGGCCTAGCTCTTCATTCACCTCTTTCTTGATACGCTCTGCGATTTCAAGGTACGACATCTTAAGAGGCTTATCTAGCCCAGTTAATTCTGCGAAGCACTCATCGATACTGTACTCTTCCACATCGTCTGCGTATCTCCGCACGATGTCGAACATAGCTCGGGAATATCTACCATATGACTTGTAATCACCATCAAGCACGATCACTTGTGGAAATTCTCTCTTTATCTTTTGTATTGGCATCGCACGAGTGATACCGAGCGCCTTTGCTTCGTACGAGAATGCTGATGCTATGCCCCTTTCAGCACCAGTCACAACAGGTAATCCTTTGAGACTTGGATTCTTGACTACTTCCACCGCCACGAAAAAGGCATCCCCATCCATATGCAAAATAACTTTTTCGCGAGCTTTTTTTAGCATGTGCGAATTGTATCTTTTTGCCGATAACTATTCCATAGAACAAGAGTGGACTACCTCACCTCTACAATCCTCAGCCGTAGCTCTGTCTTCCCAGCGAAGAAGCTCTTTTCAAGGTGGGCGAGAAGCGTATGGGGCTTTGCGGCTTTTTCTTCTGTGTCCCCTTTTACAAAAAATTGAATAGCCTTGATACGGCCACCTTTGCTTGTTGGATATATCACTTCAAAATGCTCGTTCTTCTTTCCAAATCGCTTCGTTGCAAGCGGTGTGACATTCGTAAACATAAAAATAGGCTTTGGATTCCCCTCTCCAAATGGCGCAAGCGGTGCGATAGCTTTATACGTAACCTCATGAATATCATCCATACTGAGCTCTGCATCTGCGACGACATCTTGTGAGCCAAGCTCTCGGAGCGTCACATGCTTATACGCTTCATTCAATGCGTGTGATAATTCATCAATTCTTTCTAGATCACATGAAAATCCTCCAGCCTGTTCATGTCCACCAGAAGCTATCATCACGCCTGGAAACATCTCTCTACATCGAGCCATGAGCTCTACCACATGCACATCACCCCTTGATCTGCATGACCCCTTTGCAACCTGCATTTGTTTGTTGCCTGATGTCTCCTGTCTACTGTCTCCACCTTGGCCCCATACAAATGTCGGCTTTCCTGTTTCATCAATGATGTTTTGTGCGATGAGTCCAAGTATTCCAGGGCCCCATGACACATCTCCCACTACCACGACATCGTTCTTATATGCACTGTGATCAAATGCGAGCGTGGATACTATGTCTTTCACCCCCGCTTTACGTTCTGTATTTAAAAGCTCAAGATCACGAGCGTACTGCTCGGCGCGTTCACGGTCTCTTTCATAGAGCATGTGATGTGCTTGAATAGGTGCACCCATTCTCCCTGCTGCGTTAATACGTGGAGCAACAGTAAATGCAATGTCTTCTTCGGTGAGATTTTCTAACTTCATTCGCTGTTCATTAAAAATATGAAGCAGTCCTGGACGTTTCGTCTTTCGTAATACTTTCAGTCCATAGTGTGCGAGTGCCCTGTTTTCTTTTACAAGCGGCACCATATCCGCAATAGTAGATATACCAACAAGATCCAGCATCCATTTCTCGAACCCCACAGGAAGTTTTGAAACGGTGTTGAGTACCGTTTCAAAACTTCCAAGTCGATGGTTACTAGTTACTGGTTTATGGTTGGGCTCAGAATCACTCTCGCCTTTATCCTTTACATTCTCATCTGGCAAATTATCATGCGCGATTTTGGCCTCGTCACGAAGTGACGCCAAAATCGCGCATGATAATTTCCACGCCACCGCACACCCACAGAGCATGTCATCATCATATGTACACACATCTTGCTTTGAATTAATCACAGCCACAGCATCTGGTACAACTTGCGAGCCCCGCGAAGCCTTTGGCGAAGTGAGGTCTGCTGTCTCTCTCGTAATCGGCAAGTGGTGATCAGTAACAATAAAATCAACCCCAACAGACTTCGCATATGCAATCTCTTCAATGTTTGTAATAGCGAGATCTACGGTGATGATGAGTGTCACCCCTTTCTCTTTCAAAGCATCCACGGCGTGAATATGCACGCCATACCCTTCATTATGTCTATGTGGTACATATATTTCTACCGGATATCCAATATCATCAAAAAATGTGCGAAGTAGCACCCCACCAGGAATACCATCACAGTCATAGTCACTGTACACACAGATCTTTTCATTATTCTTAATAGCAAGCAGTACTCTATCCGCCGCAGTTGGCACACCATGTATCCCAAATGGGTCTCCAATATGCTTTTCATATGAAGGATTCAAAAAATCTTCAATTTCTTCATCAGGTATTCCTCGTTTTTTAAGAAGAGTAAGTGTAAGCGGATGAAGTGCATCCAAAGAGAAATTCATGCGCTCAGTATAGCAGAAGCAGTGTTGTCCTTTATAAAGGACAAAGCTCACACTATTCTGTCTTTTTAATCCTCTTGTCTAATGTCTTCCGTCTGTTGTCTGCGTTTACGACTTTACCTTGAACTGCTTCCTGATTTCCTTTACCTGCTCTACATTTTTCTGTTCCATTTCTTCTTTTCCTTTCGTTCCAAGTGCTTTTAGCTCTTCAACTGACAGTACAACAAGCTCTTTTGCTCGTCTATCGAGATATTCCTCTGTATTTTTAAGAGGATCTTCAAGCACCTCATCAAATAACGCATGTAAAACATACCCAATCTTTGGTCCTGGGGTTTCATGTGTAACGTCCATGATACGTTCCCCGTCCGTTTTAAGCATTTTAAGGGTTACCGGATCTTTAAGCGCTTGCTCTACCATAGACTGATACATTCTCAGTCTATACGGCTCTTCTTTTGGTCTCCCCGTCCCTATTCGGTCACAAATGCGCAGATCTATGAGATCCCATATATTGTCCTTGCCTACATTGGTGATAAGCCTACGCACAGCAGAAAGCGTTATTTGTTCTGTATCTGAGAAAAACATGTGCCAACGCACAAACATAGACACCTGCTCGATGAGATCCTTTGGGAACTTAAGTCGCTCCATGATTTCACGTGTAACGCGTCCACCCACTACATCATGTCCATAAAACGTAATAACCCCCTTCTCTTTTGAGTAACGCTTGGTCTCCGGCTTTGAAATATCATGAAATATCGCTGAGAGTCTCACGTGTAACGGCCATTTCTTGTCTGCGGCATGCTGTAATGTGCGAAGATTGTGCTCCCATACGTCATACATATGCGCCTGATTCTGCGTAACGCCTACACCTCGCAGAAGCTCTGGCACGACATCTTCCAAAATACCCGTTTCTTTCATTAAAACAAGCCCACGCATAGGAAAATCAGTCATGACAAGCTTTACGAACTCATCCCTCACCCTTTCACGTGAAATGTTTTTCAAAAGATATGCGTTTTTCACGATGCTTTCACGTGTAACGCTATCAATATCAAAATCGAGCTGACTCATAAAACGAATCGCGCGCATAAGGCGAAGTGCGTCTTCATTGAAACGAAGATCTGGGTCACCAACTGCACGAATCACTTTGGTCTCTATGTCTTTTTGTCCGTAAAACGGGTCCACCAGCTCCCCTGTTATTGGATTATACGCAATAGCGTTACACGTGAAGTCTCGACGCTTTAAATCGTCTTCGATATTCTTGCTCCACATCACTGCGTCTGGGTGACGATTGTCGGAATACGTTGTTTCTAAACGATATGGTGTCACCTCTACGATTTTCACACTTTCATCGCTACACACAGGTAAATCATCTTCGCCGCAGGTTACCACCCCCACTGTACC
>CAYWTC010000014.1:0-15896 GCA_964461165.1 uncultured Candidatus Saccharibacteria bacterium
CCATACCAATAACGTAATACATAATTACGTAGCGATTGGTAGTGTATCACACGACAGTAAACTACTTTTCAGATAAAGATTCCTCATCTTTATGAACATGAGGTTTCACTTTATAGTATTTTTCTTTTTCAACAAAGTAATAAATTAGTGCGCCGATACCTGGTAATCCAAGACACAGTACTACCCACCAAAACTTATCATTCTTTGCAGCGTCAACAACCATCCATAGAATAAATGAGGCCGCAAGCACATACACAAAAACACAGAGCACGGTAAGCAAAAATCCAATAAGAATAAGAGTAAGCATTGTTAGAATAGTATTATTGTAATAATTTAACGAGTTCGCCCCATAAGCGCTGCGACACGCTCTTCTACGGGTGGGTGTGTCATGAATAGCTTTTGCACCCATGACATGCTCTCGTGTTCACGCAGCTCAGATTCATCATTAACACCAGACGGGTCCGAGATAAACATGTGTGCAATCGCCGCGTGCTGCACCTTCATAGGCTGATGGAATCCGCTTATCTTTTGAAGTGCAGATGCGAGTCCCTCTGGGTACCGTGTAATCAGTGCCCCTGTTGCGTCTGCCAAAAATTCACGCTCGCGAGAGATCGCAAGTCGGATAATGGTAGCAGCAAGTGGTGCAAGCACAATAGCAAGAATGCCAAAAGCTATAAAGATAGGACTCTTTTTTTCATCATCTTTTCCAAACGCAGATGCATGAAGCGCCATGTCCGCAACAAATGAAATCATGCCCGCAAAGACGACAACCATTGTTTGTACAAGCATGTCCCTGTTGCCAATGTGTGCAAGTTCGTGAGCGAGCACCCCTTCTAGTTCCGACTTGTTGAGAAGTGGCAAGAGGCCTGTGGTCACAGCAACAACGGCATGATCTTTATTTCTCCCTGTTGCAAACGCATTCGGAGCTGGATCATCTATGACATAAAGCTTCGGCATTGGAAGACCTGCAGAAATGGCAAGATTCTCTAATGTATTCCACAATTCTGGATAATCATTACGAGATTCTATCGGCTTAGCATGTGCCATAGACAAAACGATACGATCTGAAAACCAGTACGCGGCGATATTTGTAAGTAAACTTATCGCAAGCGCAATATAGAGTATCGATGCGTTTCCATACACATACGATAACGTGAACCCGATAACAATGATCAGAATAAAGAAGCTGGTCATGATGCCCCAGGTTTTCCAAATATTAGATGACTGTTGTGAGTAGAGTGTAGACATAGGCACAATAAGTGAAGTTGTGGGTAGTAGTTAGGTTATAAGACACACAAAAACTACTCTATGGAGACGTGTGTTTAGAATTTTACTTCTACAGGCTGACGCGCTGATTGCTCCCCGTCTGCAAGCTCGAAGAAAGATTCTTCTGTAAAACCAAAAATACTCGCAAGAATATTTGTCGGTACGACATGTATCTTTGTGTTATACGCAATAACATTTGAGTTGTAGAAACGTCGAGCTGCCTGAATTTTGTTTTCAGTGTCAGATAATTCTGATTGTAGTGAAAGAAAATTCTGGTTTGACTTAAGGTCTGGGTAACTTTCTGCTAAAGCAAAGATGCTTTTGAGGGCTCCTGTTAGCATGTTTTCGGCGCCAGCATGTTCTTCTAGAGTTGTTGCTCCCATCGCTTTCGCACGAGCCGATATAACCTTTTCAAGTGTTGAACTTTCAAAGTTCGCAGATCCTTGTACTGTATTAACAAGATTCGGTATAAGGTCATAGCGACGCTTTAACTGAACGTCGATATCAGACCATGCTTCTTTGACACGCAATCGAAGTGTGACCAAGCTGTTGTATAAAGCAATACAAACAATAGCGAGAAGCCCGATAATAATAAGACCGATATAAAGTGGTGACATAATCAAAATAATTACCGTTCCTGGTTCAGTCGTAACAGTGTTCACCTAGGAAGGTCTCTTCATAGTACAAAATAGCCCCCCAATGTCAAGGGATGTCATTTGACATAACGACTCCTGTGTCCCCTGCGAGTGACCGTATTGGCAGCCTTTAATTTCTTGTTTTTTAACAGTGATTTGATACTATGAAAGATACTATGCATCAAGAAACATCCTTAGACACGCTGCACCGCGTGCGACACTCTCTCGCTCACGTCCTTTTGATGGCAGTAAAGCACCACTTCCCCCATGCTCTCCCTACTATTGGACCAGTGACAGATACTGGATTTTATTATGATATTGACTTCATCGACGGAGTCAAACTTGCCGCGGACGACTTAAAAAAAATAGAAGTGACGATGCGTGACATCATCGCACAGCATCTTGATTTCAAACAAGAGACGATCACCCCTGACCAGGCACGGGCTTTTTTTGAAGTTAACCCTTTTAAGGTAGAACTCATTAACAACATCGAAGCCTCTGGTGAGAATGTAACTATCTACCGAACAGGAGATGACTTTTTTGATCTTTGTGAAGGCCCTCACGTGGCAAATACCCAAGAAATTCCACTCGATGGGTTCGCACTCACCCACATCGCTGGAGCGTATTGGCGAGGAGACGAGACCAAGCCAATGCTTACCCGCATCTACGGATTAGGTTTTGGTTCAAAGGAGGAACTTGATGCGTATGTTACGCAGCAAGAAGAGGCTAAAAAAAGAGACCACAAAATTATCGGGCCCGCGCTTAAACTTTTCACGACATCACCTCTTATCGGAGCGGGACTACCTCTTATTGCTCCACGCGGCATGATTATACGAAAAGAAGTAGAAGACTACCTGTGGAACCTTCACAAGAAAAAGGGTTACTACCGTGTCTGGACGCCACACATTGCAAAAATCGCACTCTACGAAACATCAGGACATGCTGCAAAATTTGGCGATGAACTATTCCGCGTACAAGGCAAAGAAGACAGCTTCATCATGAAGCCTATGAACTGTCCGCACCACATGCAGATTTTTGCCGACAACCAATTTTCATATCGTGATATGCCTGTGCGGTACTTTGAACCAGCAACTGTCTATCGAGATGAGAAATCTGGGCAACTAGGAGGGTTAACCAGAGTGCGTGCTATCACCCAAGACGATGGACACCTCTTCTGTCGCGCCTCACAAATCCAGGAAGAAGTGAGTACTATCGTTGGTATTATTCGTGAATTTTATTCTTCTCTTGGAATGATGGACTCATACTGGGTCTCCCTCTCTGTGCGTAGCGAAGAAAAAATGAGTATGTACCTTGGCGAAGACTCTGTATGGGACATGGCAGAACACGCCCTTGAAGACGCCGCAAAGAAAAATAATCTTAATTACAAACGAGTTGAGGGTGAGGCTGCATTTTATGGCCCAAAGCTCGACTTTATGTTTAAAGACGCAATTGGTCGTGAGTGGCAGTTAGCTACAATACAGTGTGATTTTAATCTTCCTGAACGATTCGATCTCTCATTCATTAATGAAGAAGGCAAGAAGGAGCGTCCCGTAGTAATACATCGAGCTATCAGTGGTTCACTTGAACGTTTTATGGGGGTACTTATTGAACATTTTGCTGGCAACTTCCCTCTTTGGCTTTCCCCTACCCAAATAACCATTTTGCCGATTGCTGACGCGCACAAGGAATACGCGTCGACGATACATGCTGCACTTACTGATGCTGACATTCGCGCAGAACTTGATGACAGCAAAGAAGGTCTTGGTAAGAAGATTCGCAATACTCGCGAGATGAAGACTCCATACTGGGCAGTTATTGGAGATGCAGAAGTTACAAATGGTACGGTAACACTTGAGCACAGAACACTCGGTAAAATTGGAGAAATATCTTTGGCTAACCTTCTTGAAAGACTACAAGAAGAGATTCGTACAAAAAAATAACCGCCTCAATAAAGAGGCGACTTATGGTGTGAAAAATGTGTGACCACTCAGACCTGCATCATGTAGGTACTGAGTCGCCGCCTGAGTGGCTCGAGTGCGTACACATTATGAATATGCGGGAACGGCACCGTTGCGTAACGATCGTTACCTTGTAGGTATGGAAAGGCATACCATAATCCTTGCCACCTTCCAAAGATAGGCGTCGCCACATCAATAATCCCTCCACGGGCATGTTCAAGCCAGAAGTGTCGATCGACACGGATGCGAGGGACGACAACACTGCTGTGCACAATGCGTGCATCAGAGCTCATGTCGACCGTACCACATCTAGCAAAGAGCACTTCTGGAAACAGTTGTGCAAGAGACCATACGACGGCACCAAGGTGTGGGACACTGTGACACTCGCCACGACGAATACTGTGCACAACCCGCTCCACCTTTGCAAAGACCACATCAAAATTCGAGCACGGCAGCTCTGCATACGTTTTCATAGGAACATCCTCCTCTCTATGGGTATCTAAAGACACTATCAAGAAATACCACTTCAATCAAGCATAGAAAAAGGGCCGCATCGCGGCCCTTGCCTGCAAAGAAGTTGTTCTTACAGGCCGGACTTGGGAATCTGCCCGAGGTCGTCCAGTTCCCCAGGTGCAGGTAGGTTGCTTGCACCACCATGAAGATGTTGCTCATCCGGAGGAAGAAAGCTCTTTTGATCAAGCTTCGCACCCGAGCCAGCATCGAGAGATACCAGGGTGTGTTTTCCCTCGACATGACGGGTGGCCAGGGCGGCAAACGCCGCACTGCCGCCAATTACTGCGATCAGAGCCATGAGATATTTCCTTGTGTTGTTGAAACATTACAACAATACTTCTAAAACTACTTTTTGTCAAACAAAAAACATCTTGCCAAAACAATATCTTCGGCATCTAAGAGATCGTAGTTTCCAATATCTTCTCGGCGTATCCACGCATAATTTTGTAACTCGTAATTAATATGCACCTCTGGTTTTACCTCACAGGCATACTCAAACACGTGAAAATGAATTACCGTATCCTCTGCCTCAGGTGGCGCATGATAAAAAAGAGCAATCGGTGTAAGGCTATCTGTATCACAAACAATCCCCACCTCTTCTTGTATCTCACGGGCCGCAGCCATACTAGCCGTCTCATCACGATCTAACCCACCTGCGGGGAGCGCCCACTTATCAGGAGACCACGCTTCATCGTGTGCACGCTGAACGATTAATATCTCGTCACCAACTCTCACTGCCACACCAGCTACGTGCTTTGTACGAGCATATCCAGATAGTGGAGTCAGAGAAATCATTACTGCTTATATATCGAGATTAGCATCTCGTGCATATGTTTGAATAAATGACTTTCGAGGACCCACTTCGTTACCCATAAGCATTTCAAAAACTCGATCTGCCTCTTCCGCTTCGTGAACGGATACTGTTTTTAACGTACGCGTCTTTGGATCCATGGTTGTCTCCCATAGTTCTTCTGCGTTCATTTCTCCGAGACCTTTGTATCGCTGTATCTGAGGCTTCTTGTTATTTTTCTTAACAGCCTTCTCTTCAACTTCTTCCGTACTGTCTTCGCTGTTTGAGTCATCTTCTTCTGTGGCACCAGCCTCCATGTCATCAAAGCCGAGTTTTTTGAGCACCGCCTGTTTTTCAACATCAGAGTATGCGTAATGCACTTCTTTACCATACGCTACTTTGTACAGAGGCGGTTGTGCGATGTAAACATATCCGGCGTCGATAATAGGACGGTAGTATCGATAGAAAAATGTAAGCAACAGTGTACGAATGTGTGCACCGTCTACATCGGCATCTGTCGCGATAACAAGTTTGTGATATCTAACCTTACTGAGGTCAAATGTATCTCCAATAGCTGCACCCATAGCAAGTACGAGATTTTTAATCTGCTCACTTGCAAGCATCTTATCAAGACGAGCACGTTCTACGTTCAAAATCTTTCCTCGAAGAGGAAGTATCGCCTGAGTTACACGATCACGCCCCTGCTTTGCAGTACCACCAGCAGAGTCTCCCTCCACAATAAATAGCTCTGATTCCGCTGGATCATTACTCTGACAGTCTGCGAGTTTCCCAGGAAGAGAGAACCCTTCAAGAGCCCCCTTACGTAGCACAGAGTCTTTCGCTGCCTTGGCGGCTTTACGCGCACGAAGAGCAAGCAGTCCCTTGTTAATAATTTCTTTAGCGTCATCAGGGTTTTCTTCAAGGAAAAGATTAAACGCATCAGAAAAAACGTTTGCCGTCGCGGCTTGTGCCTCCATACTACCGAGCTTTGCTTTTGTTTGACCTTCGAACTGAATTTCTCGTAGCTTTACCGAGATGACGACAGTGAGTCCTTCAAGAACGTCATCTCCTGTGAGGTTCTCATCTTTTTCTTTCAAAATGCCATTCTTGCGAGCATAAGCATTCACAAGACGAGTAAGAGATGTCTTGAAACCGGTCACATGAGTACCACCTTCTGCTGTCGGGATATTGTTAGCAAATGCTGCGATCTTCGTAGGGAAATCATCAATGTACTGCAACGCTATTTCAACACCGACATTATCTGACTCTTTCTCAACATAAAAAATATTTTTATGTACTGGTTTTGCAAACTCGTTGTAATGCTTTACAAGAGACTTCAAACCACCTTCAAAATAAAAAGATTGGCTCGGCTGTTCCAAAGAAAGATCTGTTAAATACGTCTCTCCTTCAAATGAGACCTTGTCTGTGTACTGACGAGCATCAATTACGTGAATAGTAAGACCTCGTACCAAGTATGCTTGCTGACGGAGATGTGTAACAATACGCTCCCATACAAATTCTGTCCCTTCTTTAAAAATTTCTGCATCTGGTTTAAACGTAACAATAGTTCCGTGAAGCTTACTTTTACCAATCTGCTTTACAGCAGCTTTTTTAATACCCTGCTTGTACTCCTGCATAAAGAGCCCACCGTCACGATGAACTTCTACTTTCGTATGAATCGAAAGTGCATTTACAACAGACGCCCCCACACCGTGAAGACCGCCCGAAACGTTGTATCCATCACCACCAAACTTACCTCCGGCATGAAGCGTACACATAATTGTTTCAAGAGCAGAGACTTTTGTCTTTGGGTGGATATCTGTTGGAATACCACGACCGTTATCAACGACACGCACATAACCATCCGGAAGCAAGGCCACCTCAACACGATTCGCATGACCGTTCATTGCTTCGTCACGAGAGTTGTCGAAAATTTCCCAGATGAGATGGTGAAGTCCATCAGGGCCAGTAGACCCGATGTACATTCCAGGACGCTTACGTACCGGCTCTAAACCTTCGAGAACTTGAATCGATTCAGCACCATAACTTCCCTCTTTTTTAGTAGCCATAGTAGTAGAAAATAATACGTTTATTATAGCATTTTTAGGTCAAAAAAGCGAGTGGAAAAACAACGATAAAGAGCTTGTTTTGTGCTTATTATTTAAGGGCTTTTAAGCTATTCCAGGTCAATAGAGCAAAACTTGACCTTGCACATAAAATGTGTTATAATATGAATAGGTTGGGCAAATGTCTCAGCTCTTTTAAAACCCTAATCCACTTAGGAGAACGACCATGGTGAAGAATCTCATCATTGCAAGCATCTGCCTGTTCGCTGCATGCCATGTCGCCGCACAGGCGTATGGAACCTCCCGCACCGCCGCGCGGTGTGGCGGTGCAATGGCTAGCGAAGACAAGGCAGTCATCCCCTTTGGGGAGCATCCTGTTCCTGGTATCACCCAGATCACAGCGGTACACCCAGAATGGACGGTAAAAATGGTGTACGGCATTTCAAGCAAGCATACAGTGGGCGGCTACCGCTTGCTGTATGCCGGGGCAGACCGCCTTATGGTCAATGACCAGTGGGTCAACCTCACCCGCGTAGCGGAATGCAGGGGATTTGGATCTCCGTATTCCCTACGGGTCACGATACCCGTCGACTGACGCAGTCAGTTAGACGCCATCGCGAAAAGCCAGTTCACCGACTGGCTTTTTATTTTTGTCTATCTTGATTCTCTTTCTTAAAACTTTCAATATTTCTCACAAACTCATCGTTTTTCTCATATTCATTATTAAAATACTTTGAGAATGACGCAAATGCTGGTGAAAATAATATAATATCCCCTTCTTGGGCTAGTGAAAAAGCTTTTGTAACACATTCTTCTAATGTCTCGTATTCATAGTTTTTTTCTAAACTGATACGTGATGTGCCAGTACCTGAAAGGTACACGATGTCTTTGACTGAGTTCGTGAGTATATTCTCATACGTCTCAAGAGGGAGACCCTTATCGGCACCTCCTGTAATGAGAATTGGGTTTTTGTTATATGTTTGTATGATTGCTTCTATGCCCGCAATTGCTGCGTCTGGGGTTGTCACGTTGTTGTCGTTAATAACTCGTATACCTTTAATGACTCCAAGATCCTGTAACCTTCCTTCTACTGGAGAAAATGTCGCGATCGCTTTACGTATACTTTCATCGTCTAACCCGCATTGAGTTGTTACTTCGTACGCAAGCCGCGCAGCGGTAACATTATGCTCGCCGAGCAACTTCATATCAAAATCATTTTGATCTGGAACAGTGATAGCGAGATTCTTCTCACGCATAAGAATCTCTCCAACAGCCTGTGGGGACGCTATCAAAATATCTCCATCATGCTGATTGCGATATATCGCAGCCTTGTCATTAAAATAAGCCTCTTTGTCATTATTGTAATACTTCATATGGTCATCCATGAAGCTCGTGAATACTGCTATATGAGGGCTTATACCCATATCACTGAATCCTTGTAGCTGCCAACTGTCGAGCTCAAGTACAAGAAAATCACCTTCTTCGACTTCGTTCAGGAGTGGGAGGTTCGCAATGCCACGAATATTCCCACCCATATGCACTCGAGCATTATTTTCACGTAAGATGTGCGCGATGAGTGCTGTGGTTGTACTTTTCCCACGAGTACCCGTAACACCGATGATCACCACATCAGGAAACGTCTTCATGACTATGTCACACACAAGTGCCGCTGACATGTACACTGGTACCCCGTGCTTTTTTGCATGCTCTACATATTCGTTATCCTTTATAACACCTGCAGCTTTGAGAATAAAATCTCTGTTCTCAAAATCTACCAAAGAGTGTCCTCCAAGGTGATACGTAACACCCTTACAATCTTTGAGCGATTCCACTGAAGCAGCCAACTGTTCACCTGACTTTACATCAGTAACAATACATTCTGCGTCAGACTCTGAGAGAAACTTTGTATCCCCTACACCACGACCAAGTAGCCCGAGTCCGAGTACGGTTACTTTTTTACCTTTGAAAAATTCTTTGTAGAGATCTTGCTTCATATCTTGTTAAACAAAGCGCACTTTATCGAGCTCTGCAAATGCGTCCCCTGCACCCATATTAATCGCAACAAGGCCAACCCCAGATAGACTACCCACAATCGCAGGCAAGTCCTCGATAGATTCTACAGATGTCGCCTTAGACCCCTTATCTCGAAGAGCTTGGGCCACCACTTCTGCACTTACACCAAAATCTTCTTCGCTGCGAGCTCGATAAATTGGAAGTACATATATATAATCCGCACCAGACAGTGCATCTACAAACTCAGAAAAAAAATGTTTTGTTCGTGAATGAAGGTGAGGTTGAAAAAATAAATGTAAGCGATATTCGCCCGCTGGGTATTTTTCACGGAGGGCTTGTAGCGTCGCCACTATCTCCCTTGGGTGATGACCGTAATCGTCATACACGACAACACCGTTTTCTGTGACCCCTTTATACTCCATTCGTCGCCATGTACCAGGAAACGATACCAAGCCTTTTCGTATCTCAAGCGCAGGAAATCCGAGCTTTTCCAACAGAGCGATGACGAGCTGCGCGTTACGCTTATTATGCTCTCCAGGTACAGCGAGCGTGATATCCGCTGCTACATTATCAGCATGTATCTGAGTACCTTTTGTGGCAAGAGAAACATCACCATGCGTCACAATGTAACCATTCTCTGGGACACTTTGTGCGAATGATTGAAACGCATCCAAGATATCTTTGCTATCTTTGTAGTAATCAAGGTGGTCATCGTCGATATTTGTCACAACGACATGTGTTGGGTGAAGTGATAAAAATGAGCGCTTATACTCACAGGCCTCTACCACCATGTATTCGCCATCTCCTGCAATAAAGTTAGTACCACCCTCAGTGAGCAAACTGCCTATAATAACCGTAGGATTAACACCGCATGCTTTAAGTGCGTAGTACATCATGGCAGTAGTAGTCGTCTTGCCGTGAGTGCCGCATATAGCTATCGTTGTCTTTTTTGCAGTAATAGCACCGAGAGCCTCTGCGTACGTTTTGCACTCTCTGCCGAGCTCCTTGGCACGAGCAAGCTCTTCATCATGAGGAGAAATGGCGATAGTGTAAATAACAAGATCGATATCTTGTGTTATACGGCTTGGATCATGTCCAATAGTAATATCCATACCCTCGGCTCGGAGAGTTTCGATAAGTTTAGAATCTGCGGTATCTGACCCACTCACCACTGCACCTTCGTGTGCATAATATCTAGCAAGTGCCGAAAGGCCGATACCCCCTATTCCTATACAGTAAACTTTCATACTTACTGTTGTACCAAAATATGAGCCTAAATGCTAGTATAGGAAAATGATTGCGATTATTCTTGCGGCTGGGCGCGGGGCTCGTATGGCACCGCTCACAGACAACATACCTAAACCAATGCTTAGTGTTTTAGGTAAAAATTTAATTGAATGGAAACTTGAAGCGCTACCCGATACGGTAACTTCTATTATTATCCTTGTTGGTTACAAAGGCGAAGTTATCCGTGAATACTTCGGAGATGCTTGGAACGGTATCCCTATCACATATATTACACAGACAGCACTTAATGGCACTGGTGGAGCTATTGAACTCTGCAAAGACTACATACACGACAAAGCGCTCGTCATGATGGGTGATGATATTTACAGCAAAGACGACCTCGCTAGCCTAGCATTACATAATTTTGCTCTCCTAGCACAAGATAAAGGCGAAGAAGCCGGCACAGCTACAGGAGGCAAGATTATTGCACGCGACGGATACTTCATAGGCCTCAATGAAGGCCTATCTCAAACAGGTAGAGCAAGCACTCTCATCAATACCGGAGCATACACACTGTCTCCTGAGTATTTCACGTATGAGAAAGTAAAAGTCTCTGACACAGAATACGGACTTCCTAACACACTTGTTTCTGTTGCTCATGATCACCCTGTCACCCTCGTGCAGGCGACAACATGGATTCAAATTACAACCCCTGAATGTTTACAGAGGGCGGAGAAAATCCTCTCTCACAGTCACTAGCGTATCTCGTATCCCTTTCCTTTGAGGAGGGCGTAGTACGGCTCCATCATTTCGTTTACCTCGTCGTCAGTAAGTGTTCGCTCGAAACTCTGGAATACGAGACGAAATGCGTATGAAACTTTTCGGACACCGTCTATTTCTTTTTCGAATGTATCAAAAAGATCAGTACGAATAACAAGGGTATTCCCCACTTGAGCAACAAGGTTACTGATATCTTCCCATGTGACATCACCAGGAACCCACATAGCAATATCACGGGTAATAAACGGATAAGGAGATACTGCCTTGTAAGGAGCAGTAGGTGTACCCTGTGTAAGAGGTTCATACGAGGTTGGTTCGGGTAGTGAGTTTATAAGTTCGTCAAAATCGATCTCAATACTATACGGCTTGTGCGATGTAACAGTATACTCAACCGCCCCAACTCCAAGATTTCGTTTAATTTGTGAAAGGAGCATATCAACTTCTTCGGTAAATGAAGACTTCTTTTTTCCGTCGTCAATGATAAGAACTAAGTGTCTGCGCTCTGTATCTTTTGTAAACACATTACCAAACTCATACATCTTAATTGTTTGAAGATTAAGAAGTGGGGCGTTCAGCATATTCATCTGAAAAGCTTTTTCTACACCGGAAGATAGATTTGAACGTAGCTTTTCTTTATCACGTGCAAGACCTTTTACAATTTCCACCTCCCCTGTATCACCAAATGAATATGTCATGATGTCAGAGAAACCATGTTCGTACAAAATGTTTTTTATTTTGTTTTCATAGTAAAGACGCTTATGTGGAACACCTTTACGGTTCAACTGTGGCAGTACACTAGGGATAGATGAAAGACCCTTAATGCGGGCGACCTCCTCTATCAAATCTTCTTTACTGCGAATATCGAGACGCTCGTCTGGGGCGGTAACAGTAAATAGACCATCAGCCTCTGTGTAAGAAAAACCAAGCTGCGCAAATACACCAGCGATATCGGATGATGTGTAACTAGTGCCGAGAACCTGATTTACTTCTGAGACACTAACACATACCAGTACTGCTGGAGACGGCTGAGGATACACATCGACAATACCCCCCACCATAGCAGTAGGGTTTAACTTTTCAATAAGCGCAATCGTCATCCGCAGACCTTCTTCCGCCAAGGTATCACTAATTTCATTTTCAAATCGCTTAGATGCATCAGTGCGAGTGTTGTACTTCTGAGACGTCTTACGAATAAGCGTAGGGTTAAAGTTGGCAGACTCTAGAATAATTGAAGTTGTTGTAGAACTGATGCCAGAGAACTTACCACCTTTTATTCCAGCGAGCCCAAGTGGCTTTATCGCGTCTGCAATCACGAGTGTCAAAGAATCAAGTAGAAGCTCCTTGTCGTCAAGCGTCGTTAACTTCTCGCCAGACTTTGCAAAGCGTGCAACAAGAGTGTTCCCTTCGATCAAAGATGCATCATATGCGTGCATTGGTTTATTGAGCGCGAATTGCACGTAGTTTGTGATATCGACGATTGAATTAATACTCTTCTGACCGATTGCATTAAGTGCAACCTTTAACCATTCTGGAGATTCTGTAATAGTCACACCATTAACTCGCACTGACATAAATCGTGTACAAGCCTTATTGTCTTCGATTGTAATAGTGGGTGTAATAACATCGGTATTTGCTGTGCCTTTGTAATACTCATTCGGATCAATAAACGTATTTCCCACAAGGGCGACAATATCACGCGCCATGCCTCTGTGACCAAGCGCATCATGTGCACGGTTAGGTAAAACCTTAATATCTAAAATATCATCACCGTTATATGATGTGACTTCTTCTATTTCAAACGCATTAAACGTAACAACCTCCTCGAGCTTCTTTGTCTCAGGCAATGACTCTTTACTATAGGTTTGTAACCAAGCTTTAGAAAATTTCATATATTAGAATTGATTAACGATACGAAGATCCCCGTTGTACAGCATTCGAATATCATCAATAACTGTTTGTAACATTACAAGACGGTCCAGTCCTCCACCAAAAGCAAAGCCTTGATATACCTTTGGGTCAAGACCTGCATTCACTAAAACGTTAGGGTGAACCATTCCTGCTCCCATAATTTCAATCCATCCAGAGGCTGAGCACAGTGAGCAGTTCTTTTCCTGAAACACTCCAGTTCCGCCACATTTAAAACATTGCATATCCACCTCTACTGCCGGCTCCACAAACGGGAAAAAAGATGAACGAAACCGAACCTCAACATCTTTCTCCAAAAACTTTGAGAAGTAGTATTCGAGCACCCCCTTCATGTTCGCAAGTGTAATATCTTTACCAACCATCAAACCTTCCACCTGAAAGAACTGTGCTTCATGACGGGCGTCAGTAGCTTCGTTACGAAAAACTTTCCCTGGCACAACTACTGCTAGTGGAAATTCTTTCCCTTCTCGAATCCATCTTTCCATGGTTCTAATCTGAACACCAGATGTATGAGGTCGAAGCACATAACCAAGCGAACCAAATTTTTCGAACGCTTTCTGTTCGCTCTCACTTTGTCTGCGTTCAATTGTATCCGACGTAATGAGAAATGTATCTTGCATATCACGTGCTGGATGATTCCGGGGCACGTTGAGAGCGTCGAAACTATACCACTCACTTTCAAGTTCTGGGCCATCAACCACATCAAAACCAATCTCCGTAAAGATTTGAGAAACTTTATCTATTGCTTTGGTTATTGGATGAAAATGACCCTGCATTTTATGCATTATATCATAATGGCCACGACAACAGAGTGCAGAAAACAGATAGCTTTGCTTACAGAAAATATAGTAACCTACAACCCCTGTACTTCCTGAACTCTGTCATCTAACGGTCTACGCATCTACTTCTTCGTATCTTGGAGTACCCAATTGTTTTTACGCTTTGTAAATGTATCGAAAATCGCCTTACTGATAAACACTGGAACAAAGAGCGGGTAGAGCACGAAAAATATTGGAAAATTCTTGTATAACTCCTGTCTATCATCTGATAACATGTTGCCAATATACAGCACAAGTAAAAACATACTTAGCATCACCATAACCACAAACGACATGACCGTTGTATTAAAATAAAAAATATCAAAACTTGGCATTGAAGGATGAAGTCCTACAACAATCCATCGAGTACACACCTCAACCAGATGTGACCCAAGGGTGTACAAAGAAAATACCGCCGCATAGAGGCCATAAAACATAAATAGGAACGCCATCGGAAGTGTAAACATTCCAAAGTTACCATACTCTTTTTTAAAGAAAATATCTCGGTAATCAAGAGCGTTTTCCAAAAACCCTCGTGCCCATCTCAAGCGCTGGAAAAAGAATCCGCGGGCAGAGGCCGGGCCGACGGTGTACACAAGTGCCTTGTGCGAGTTGGCAATCTTTAAATGGTGCTTATGCATACGCAAGGTAATTTCAAAGTCCTCTGTATTATGTGCTTTACGATACCCACCAAGCACACCAAAAACTTCTTCTCGCTTAAATATTGAAAACGGGCCAGGCGTTACCTGAATCGCATCGAGTGAACCAAAAGCTTTACGAAGGAATACTCCCATCAGGTACTCAATCGCCTGCATACGCTGAATAAGTGTTTGAGGGTTACGAATATGAATACATGGCGTCACTGCTTTAATAAGCTGATTTGACTCAAAGTATCCGACGATAACAGAAAGCGTCTGTGGTTCCACAAAAGAATCCGCATCGAGACAGCCAAACAGCTCAGACGTCGAATGTGCAAGCGCCACGTTAACAGCGTTATGTTTACCCTGTTTTGTTTCTAATAAAACTTTGACCTGGTTTGGGTATCGCAGAGCATACTCTTGTGCGATAGCATACGTCGTGTCCGTACTATTATTATCAACAATAATAATTTCCAACTTATCGTGCGGGTAGTTAAGTGCAAGTAGTGAATCGAGCGTCTTTCCAAGAGTCTTGGCCTCATTCCAGCATGGCACTGCAATTGTCACCGTCGGGTATACAGTGATGGCGTGAGACTCTTCTTCTTTAATGCGGTGCTTATTTTCAAAAAAAGAAATAAGCAGAAGTACCTGAAAATACATCGACAAAAACAAGAACGGATACATAAGAGCTGAGAGTATCTGTTCTATCATATGAATATACTACTTTACTTTTTTAGTAGTTGAGGCGGTAGTTGTCGCTATGTCGTTTGTTTTAAGAGTTGCTGGGAGCAGCTTTTCCAAGTCTTCCACTGTCTTGTACCCAACATATGTTTTATCTTCAATCACAAGCCCTGGAAGAGATGATGTAATACGGTGAATCGCTTTGAGCGAATCAATAGCAGAAAGCGGGAGATTGTAGTCGAACGAATACACACGAAGGTCTGGATATGTCTCTTTAAGACGAGTTAAGACATACCCTTGCTTTTCACAGTCTTCGCAGTCACCTTTGTTTGAATAAAAATAAATAATGAATACTGGCTTCTTCGCTTGGCCACACTTTTCTGCAAGCTTCTTTGAAAGAAGATAGTCTTTGATTTGAAGAAGTGAGTAATACTTTTTGAGGTACAAAACGTCCGCATCATCACTTCCACGATCTGCTTCTGTGTGTGATAGCTTTTCTCCAAGTTCAGAAAGCTGTACAGAGAGCATACTGTCGCTCACATTAGTACATGACACTTCTTTAAGGAGATCAAACTGTGTTTCTGA
>CAYWTC010000014.1:15906-16164 GCA_964461165.1 uncultured Candidatus Saccharibacteria bacterium
CTATCGCAATGGTGTCTTGGATTTCTTTAACACTCTGAACTCGCTCGTCTGAAAAAAAACGAGATGTAAAAAAAGCAGTAGCGAATAAAGCCGCCGTGATAACAAATGTAAAGATGTATTTTTTTGTATCAATCATAGTGGACAAATATTTAGATATACGACATCACATGTTGTCTGCGATACCTACACACATCGTATGTATGGAGCCAGAACTCGGGCTCGAACCGAGGACCTACGGTTTACAAAACCGTTGCTCTA
>CAYWTC010000015.1:0-15716 GCA_964461165.1 uncultured Candidatus Saccharibacteria bacterium
CCACCATTAGTCTGACACCTAAGAGAATCCCGTAGCTCAAGCCTAATTCTTTTTTGAAGCCTTTTTTAAAATAATTTGGGAGAGAAAAATACCACACATAATTAGTGCCAGGTAGATACCTACGGCATGTAAATATGGAATAGTTATTTTATCTAAGACACCAAGTGAGAGAGCTATTGTCCATGAAACAAGTGAGATAGAGCCAAGCGCGAAAGATATTTTTCTAGCGAATGTAGATTTTTTACTTGTTAAATAGTTTTTATCACTGAGATGTTTAAAAACATAAAAATGGAGAAATGCCCCATTAATGGATAAGACTACAATAACCGTCATCTTTGTTAAGAATTTTGCAGAGCCGAGGTACTTCTCTGTGTCGGAAAGAAAAATACAAAATCCAGTAATAAGAATAAGTCCCAGGCCTAGCGTCACTATTTTCGACAAGAAGCGGATTACTGATATTTCAAAACGAGAAAGAGTTCTGTTTGAGGCAAAAAGGGTGAATAATATATCTGTAACAAAAGCTGCCCCCATGCCAACGACAACGGAAAAAACATGCAGTATTGTAAATACTTGTTTTTGTTCTACAAAAAAACCTAAGTCCATATTTAAATATTGTATCATTTCGGGGTAGACCTAGAGTAGTTTATTTTTGGTCCCATTTAGCTTCTTCGTTCCCTTCTTAATCAATATAGTGATTTACACAATTTGTGTAGCTTTGTTAATTTCAAAAAAAAGTGCAAAGTATGGGTTGTTGGTTGGGTCTATATTGCTAATCGCTGGACTTAGTCCATCTTTCATTAGTGAGGCTTTCAATGATGCACCAGCTATTACTTTTTTGGTTTCTGTTATGATCATAGTAGATAACATAATACGTTACGTGTTGCCGGCGACCTTGCTGTCTCATTTTAGAAAACACTAAACTAGCCTTAGTCATCCCCGCCACAGTCAAAAGTAAAATCTCCATTTCTGGAGATTTTACTTTTGATCCATCTTTTCTGCATGTTCCTTGCTTAGGTAAAACAGACCACTCTTTTCTTCGTAGTAAAATTGGTCAGCAAAGTCCTCAGGTTCAAACTCTTCATCAGGAGGAATCCCGCACATTTCTCGTACCTGATCAAATGTCCATACAGGTGCCCATGTCATGTTTTGTTTTTTAAATTTATGAGCAATTGACTGAGCTGTGCGCTCTATGTCTTCAACGGCTGTCGTTGCAGTTATTGGTATCCTAATAGACAGTTGATTCATGTTGTCTCCGAAGGCGACTGCTCCTAACTGACTACCAATGCTTTTGTTTTCGTCGGAGAGTGTATCGAAGTCAATTACAATATGGCCTTCGCCCCCATAAGTTATATTTTCTACGTTTGCGCTTGTGCTTAGTGTTCTAATATTTTTATCATAAAGTTCCTGACACGCTCCAAGCAGAGGGGCTTCTACAAGCTCCTCAAGGTCTTTTCTTGTGCGAACTCTCCTGTTTCGCGGTTCTTTAATTGGTGAAATTTCCGCGATACTGGTGGGGGCTTTTTCTGGGCTGAGTGAACCAAAGTTACCTATCATGAGTACAAGTATACTATAGAGAGCAGCATTCTTTTATATTTTGCCACTCATCTGTGGTAATGTTTAAAAAAGTAATAACAAAAGTCGGCGCATATGCGCCGACAAATTAGACCTTTCGAGAAAGAATGCCAAGTAAGACTGATACCACTCCCAGGGCGGCAAGCAATGTCGTAACACTACCTGCGATCATAGAAGTGACGAGAAACCCTAGCATGTGAAGCAAACTACAGAGAGACGAGTGAAATGAAAGGATGGTTGCCCGCCGTTCACTTGCAATCTCTTTGTTAAGAATGGGCTCAGTTATGGTGTTTATGTATCCCCAGCGTATTCCACCTGCGATGACAAATAGCCAGCCAGACAGGTAGTACGTATACCCCGCTTGAAAGAGCATCACAGCCCCTTGTAACCAGAAGCAGATTCCAAAACCGACACGTCCCAGTTTTTCTTGTATCTGGAATGCATATCGAGAGGCCACAAAACCAAAGAGGTTGATTCCACAGAAAATGATTCCAACCTGCCAGTACGGCACAGCCACAAGTTCAAGGTAGGGGTTATAGGTGAAGAAATAAATTTTACTCACCATCGCGAGAAGTGCAAACCATATGAGCAGCAGCCCTAACCTTTTCTTGTTGCTGACCTCGCATATGGCTTCAACGAGATGTCGCTTGTAACTACGAAGCGAGTGTTCACGGGTATGTGTACCATCAGTTGGGAATAGCAGCATGAGCAGGCTCGAGATGATAACTCCGGGTAGTGATATAAGAAGGGGAAGACGAAGATCTATTTCTGCAATGAATCCTGTGGCGAGTGTCGTGCACGCTACGATAAAAAACCTATAGCTGTGTTTTTTCTTCATGAGTGACTGGTACTCGGATAAAGCTCTTCGTTTTTGAAGTTCGTCGTAGATAAGTGCACTGTCTGCGCCAGAGCGTAGTGATACTCCGAATGCCCACAGCACGTTGGCTGTGTAGCAATGCAGGGGAGACTCCATAAACGCCAGGAATAGCACTGATGCAAGAAGGCATGTTTTCCCAAGCACTACACATTTTTTTCTCCCTAACATGTCAGCAAGTATTCCGCTCGGAGCGTCAAGCACAAGGACAAGCCCTGAGGCGAGAGCCTCCGACAGAAAAATATCTGCCGTACTCATGTGGCCAAGTTTTGCCATCGCCACAAGTAGTATAGGACCCCAAAAGAGAGGTTCCTCGAGAAGACCTGCCGCTAAATAGAGGCGTACGAGAGTCGTGGTTTTCATTTTGACCTTTCAAGATTTAGTTGTGAAAGAACTATTACTAACATAAAAGCCCAAGGCTTATATGTAGCTTGGGCTTTCCATAGAGGAGAGGTGTGTGAGGAGGTTTGTTATCGAAATCCTAAGCTACATAAAA
Source organism: uncultured Candidatus Saccharibacteria bacterium (assembly GCA_964461165.1). GTDB lineage: Bacteria > Patescibacteriota > Minisyncoccia > Phycocordibacterales > UBA5272 > UBA11704. The sequence goes on from CAYWTC010000015.1 coordinate 2,943, forward strand.
ACAGCGGAGTGGTGACCTGCGCAAAACACCCAAGAGACATGGATGTTTTCCAGTGAGAGATGTTTTTATTTAGTTGTGTGGATTTCTTTACCATACTATATTAGTAACATACCGATTTGTACATGTCAATAGTCCTTGTAGGAGAGGTGTACCAAGATTTTAGTAGTGAGAAGTCTGGATTCAGGAAGGCCTTTTTATGGAAGGAGTGAATTAAGGTACCCGTTAATGCCTAAGTCAATATCAAGCGCACCTAAATTTTTACGAGAAGCGTAATCGCTATTGCGGCTACAATTGTCGCACCGACGAAAGTGCCGATACCATTTAAGATACCCCTTAAGAATATAAACTTAAGAGAGTTGAGCCGCTCCATCATTTTAGTTAGCTCGATAATATTTTTGTTAAGTTCTTGGCTGGGATCAGGTGATGTTTCCATGTGTGCTTTACAGTGTAGCATTTGCGGAGGTGTGTTTTTTGCTGAGCGACTCCTATCTTCATAGGTGTATAACGTGCAACTAAGAAGTGATATACTTTAATATATGAAAACAACACTCTATACCATTATCGTTCTTCTCGTCATTTGGTCTTTGTACGGATATTTTAGTTCGCATGTTGAGCAGGCTGAGTATGTAGTGCTTAAAAAAGCTGATGGGTATGAAATAAGAAACTACCCGCCACACATTGTTGCGCAGACAACAGTTCTGGGTGGCTATAACGATTCGATGAGCGAAGGGTTTACCATTGTCGCGGGATATATTTTTGGTGGCAACCTTACAAAAGAAAGTATCGCTATGACATCACCAGTTGTTGTGAAAGAAAATACTTCGGAAAAAATACCGATGACAACGCCAGTTATTTTGTCAGGGAAAGAAGGTGAAAGAACGTTATCTTTTGTTATGCCTAAATCATACACAATGAGTACTCTCCCAACCCCGACAGATTCTCGAGTGAAAATAGTTGAGGTTCCAGAAAAGAAATTTGCGGTAATAAGATTTTCTGGGTACAGAACGATTGGTCGCATAGAGAAAATGGAAAAGAAGTTGCTCGAAGTTTTGACAAAGGACGGGGTAGAGACTATCGGAACTCCTGCATATGCCGGATACAACGCACCAGGAACGCCACCGTGGATGACAAGGAATGAGGTTTTGATTGAGGTTAAGTAAGACCTCTTTAGCCGTGGGTGGTATACTTATGCCATATAAAGTAATACATAAAGTATGTTATCAATCAATTTGATCTCAGTGTTTGTGGCAGCGATCGCAGCATTTATTGTAGGTTTCATGTTCCATGGTCCACTCTTTGGAAAACAATGGATGAAGTTGGCAAATATTCATCCCACAGGCAAAGAAAAGTTTTCCGACATGATTCCTCAGATGTTAAAGAATCTTTTAGCAAATATCATATGCGCATATGTATTGGCAATGTTTATATTCACGACAGCAAGTTATTACAACAACGTGGGAAATATCATTGGGGGAATGGGTATCGCTTTCTGGGCATGGCTTGGTTTTGTCGCTACATCGACCTCTATGGATGTTATTTGGATGGGTAAGTCAAAAAATCTTTGGCTGTTTGAGATCACCTCATCTCTTGCCTCATTCCTTGTTATGGGTGCAGTTATAGCAGCTTGGTAAGTGCTGCGAGTGCGGACCATGCCACCTATTTATTTTTGTGAGCCAGAGTATTACGCTTTTTCGAACTTTTCATCACATATGCTTGATTGGAAGGGGAGGCTCTATATAACATCTGAGTGTGCGTATCAGGCAGAAAAGTTTAACGACGAAACTATGAAAGATGCGATATGTGCCACGCGGTCTACTCATGAAGTGTACGAATATGCACACAAACACAAATCCCAACAACGGAGTGACTGGGACGAAGTAAAAGTTTCTTGTATGAAAGAAATTCTTCGTGAGAAAGTACGGCAGCACCCGCATGTCTTGCACAAGCTTATAGAGTCCGGAGATAGGGAGCTTATTAAAGACTTAGAATATGATAGTTTTTGGGGGTGGGGAGCTGACAAGAATGGAAAGAACATGCTCGGAAAGTTGTGGATGGAAATCAGGCAGGAGTACGTAGTGTAAAAATATAACCCGCTTTTTTGGGGTGTAAAAATATGCTACGCTAAGGGCATTATATTTCTATGAAGTCCCACAAATACATTTTTGTTATCGGCGGTGTTATGTCTGGTGTAGGAAAAGGAATCACCACCTCATCCATAGGGACTATTTTTCAAGCTAAGGGGTACACAGTAAATATTGTTAAAGCAGATCCGTATCTTAACGTAGACGCAGGGACCATGAACCCGACGGAGCACGGTGAAGTTTTTGTGCTTAATAATGGACTTGAAACAGATCAAGACATGGGAAACTATGAGCGATTCCTTAATAAGGATGCATCAGAGGCGGATTATATGACCTCCGGCATGGTATATAGCTCGGTAATCAAGCGCGAGCGCGAGCTCGGGTATCGTGGTAAATGCGTTGAAGCAGTGCCTCATGTTCGCGATGAGATAACTAATCGTATTAAAGAAGCTGCAAAGAAAAGTAAGTCAGACATTTCTATTATTGAAATAGGGGGAACTGTCGGAGATTATCAAAACATCATGTTTATTGAGGCTGCGAGATTTCTTAAGCTAGAACACCCAGGGGATGTAGTTGTAATGATGGTCTCATACTTGCCGGTACCTGGTGCAATCGGTGAAATGAAAACTCGTCCGACACAACATGCTGTGCATCAGCTTAATTCATATGGCATCTCTGCAGATTTTATTATTGCACGTGCAGAGTACCAACTCGACGAACGAAGAAAAGAAAAGCTTGCGGTATCGTGTAATATTCCTGCGGAGCGAATTATCTCTGCACCAGATATTACAAGTATTTATGATGTTCCAGAAAATTTTGAAAAAGATAAGCTCGGCACATTACTTGAAAAAGCTCTCTCGCTTAAAGCGCGCGAAACAAAGCTCGGTGCATGGTCAGGGTTTACAAAGAAAGTACGAACTTCAAAAAAAGAACTTACTATTGCTGTTGTTGGAAAGTATTTTGATACAGGAGATTTTGTTCTTTCGGATGCGTATGTTTCTGTTATCGAAGCAATTAAGTTTTCTGCGTACACGCAAGGTTTTGTCCCGCGAATTGTTTGGATGAACTCAAAAAAGTTTGAAGGAGCATCCGCAGTGGTCGCCGCCTTGTGTAAAGAATCATTTGCTGACGTAGACGGCATTCTTGTCCCGGGAGGTTTTGGGGAAACAGGAATAGAAGGAAAGATTAATGTGATTGAATATGCCCGTAAACACAAGATTCCATATTTTGGCTTGTGTTACGGAATGCAGCTTCTTGTTGTCGAATATGCTCGTCACGTTGCAGGAATCTCAGGTGCACACACTGTCGAAATAGATCCTCAAACACAGCATCCAGTAATTGATATTATGGAAGATCAAAAGCGCCTCATCGCACAAGGCTCATACGGAGGGTCGATGCGACTCGGCTCGTATGAATGTGTTTTGCAAGAAAAAACACTAGCGTACAAAGCGTACAAACAAGCCTTGTGGGGTGACGTAGCGCGCAATGTATATTCTGTAACAGAGCGCCACCGTCACCGCTATGAAGTTAACCCTGCATACATAGAACAGCTCCAAAAGGCAGGGCTTATTTTTTCTGGTACATCACCCGATGGAACTCTTATGGAAATAGCTGAATTGCCGACGCATGTGCACCCATTTTTCGTAGGTGTTCAGTTCCACCCAGAATTTTTAGCGAGACCTCTTAACCCGCACCCACTCTTTTCTGCGTTTATTAAAGCGTCTGCAACGAAGCGTTCATAGTATGGGTCGCGCGCGCATTGGTGTAGATTTTGATGATGTTGTATTTAGTTTTTTACAAAGCTTTGTTGCGTACTGCAATGCCACATTACGAACGTCACACGACGTTTCGCGCATCACTACGTATAATTTGCATGACTGGCTCGGGACAACACGAGAACAGGCGTATGATCTCGTCGACCAATTTTACAACTCGCCGCAACACAGAGAAACAGTGCCAGTGCCAGACGCCGTCGAGTATTTGACACAGCTTTCACAAGAGGCGGACCTCTTTTTGATAAGCGCTCGACCAGAACACACACGTCGTGCGATAGAGGAGTGGTTAGAGCTCTATGCGCCAGGTATATTTTCAGAGATACATCTAACGGGGCAGTTTAGGCTGGGTAGCTCAGCTCAAACAAAAGGTAATATTGCCCGTACACTTATGCTTGATGTTTTTATCGAGGACTCACTACGGCAAGCAAACGATATTAGTGAGTCAGGTGTTCCTGTTGTCCTTCTTTCCACACGGTGGAATGCTGGAGATGTTCACAACCTCACAACACGAGTTTCCGCATGGAAAGAAGCGTATGAGACCATCAGGCTGTATATAACAAAAAGGGTGGTATAGTAGACAGATTGTATGCGTTTTTTTAAAACCCTTCGAGAAAAAGAATTTGTCATAAAGCAGCTACGGAGATGGCGTATTGTGCCACTTATAAAATATACCCTGTACAGACTACACCTTTCGCATTATTTTTTTATTCATAGAGAACATTATCGTATGCGAGTATGGTATATACCACTTGCGTTTTGGTTGTGGACGCACGAAACACGAGCAAAAGAAGATGAAAAGTTTTTCGAACTTTTTTTGCGAGAAGGGGATACGGTTATTGATTGTGGGGCGCATCTCGGCACTCTCACAATTACTGCTTCGCGCGCTGTTGGCATGACTGGTAAAGTCCTTGCGTACGAAATGCACCCACGCACATTTTCATACCTAAAACGTAATATCGAGGATAACAGGCTAGGGAATGTATCTGTTGTTAACTGTGCAATAGGTGAAGAGAAAAAAATGGTTTCAATTACTGATGAGTACGTTAGTGACATGAATCATGTGACACAGCCAGGGCATCTTACGATGAATGTTCAGATGAAAACACTCGACGAGGTGGCAGGACTCCTTCCCCAAGTTACATTACTTAAATTAGATGTTGAGGGGCATGAGCTGCAAGCGCTCGTAGGAGCAGAAGAGTTGCTTACTCGTACCACGGCAGTTTACTTTGAGTCTGCGGAAACAAGTTTTGCACGGTATCAATATAGTTTAAAGCACGTTATTTCTTTTCTTAAAAAGCGAGGCTTTACCTGCTACCTCATTGATGCACAGTTTAAGCTTATTCCACTCGGGGATACATATATAACTAAGGTAAAGTATGAAAATATTCTTGCTATTCGCAGGGTTGAAGACTATACACAAAGAGTGTTAGTATAGTGGCACTATGTATACGGTGCTACTTTTTTATAAATACGTTACCATCAAAAACCCTGAGCAGCTCATGGTGTATATTCGTGGTGCTGCAGAAGCTCTTTCTTTAACAGGACGAGTGATCGTCGCAGAAGAGGGAATCAATGCCACACTTGAAGGTTCCCCAGAGCACATTGCTCGTTTTGAGCAGCTTATCCTCTTGGACAAAAGATTTCGAGATGTTCATATGAAAAAAAGTGAAGGAAACGGAAAGGCCTTCCCAAAACTTTCTGTTAAAGTGCGTGACGAGATTGTGAGTACTCGATTCCCGAAAAATATTGATCCTCGTAAGAAAACAGGTATACACCTTAAGCCAGAAGAATTACGGGAGTGGTATGAGAAGCAAGATGACTTTGTTGTTATCGACATGCGTAACGATTATGAATTTTGGTCAGGTCATTTCGCCAACTCTGTGGATCCTGGCATGAGAGCGTCTCGCGACCTGCCACAAGTTATGGAGAAGCTTAAAATCCATAAGGATAAAAAAGTTCTCACGGTGTGTACCGGTGGTGTGAGGTGTGAAAAAATGTCGGCATACTTAGTCGATCAGGGTTTTTCGCAGGTGTATCAGCTCGACGGAGGTATTCATAGTTATATGGAAAAGTATCCAGGAAAAGATTTCAAAGGTACGTTATATACATTTGATAACCGAGACACAATGCACTTTGGTGGTGACAGAGAGATTGTCGGAACGTGCATGCTGTGTGGTGGTGCAACAGAAGATTACTACAACTGCGCAAATGACGAGTGTCATCTGCACTTTTTGGCGTGCACAAACTGTGCAACAGACGAGCATGTTTTTTGTAGCGACTCTTGTAACGAAAAAGTGTCCCGGTACGCAGTGTCTAAAAGATAGAGTGGTATACTCATCGTTATGAATGAACGTTTACCACATGTTCACATAAAGGACCAGCCAAAGCTCGTGAAAGAAGGGGTTTTTATTATGGACGGAGAAGTGTGGAGTACCCAAAAAAGAATTGCCCGTATTTACGGAAGATCTGTTCCAACAATTAACGACCACCTTAAAAAGATGTACAAAGAAAAAGAGCTTATGAAAGCTCGTAGCGAACGAGAAATTGTCGTCACCCAAAAAGAAGGTAAGAAAGAAGTAGCAAGAACAACTCTTGTGTACAGCACTGATGTCGTCATCGCTATCGGATTTCGTGTTACTGGTAATTGGGGGAAAGAGTTTCGTATTTGGGCGCGGGAAGTTGTACGAGAAAGTTACGATCCAAAAGCCCACATCCAACACCTCATTGTTCGATAGAAGGTAGTCGTTTTTGTATATGGTGAGACAAGAATGTTAAGGTAAGATGTGTCTTTTTGCCGGGGTTTAAAATATCTCGCTCATCAAAGGCGTGTTTTATTTTTTTGAATAGCTTTACCATGTCTTCTCCGTGTGTGTAAACAAGAAATGGTGTGGTGAGTGCCCCGTCGCCACCGTACCCACTCATGTCGCCGTGATGCATCGCGACACAGGTCGCGATATTTTTACCTATACCAAAAAGAAGTTGCTCGACACCATCTTTTTCTATATGAATAAGTGGTACGACCGTCATGTGGCCACTACTTATAAACCCTGCGGTATAGTTCATCACGCCAGACTTGGCAAGAGATGTGGTGATACTTTCTAGACATGCTACGTACTCGTGCAACGGAACCACAATACCATCTCCTACAAAAAGAGGTGTAAGTGTTTCTCCTGTATAGCGAGCGAGATGTTCTGGTAGGCGGGGGATGCTTGTAAAGATGTGTTCACACGAGTTTTCTCCGTGCGTGATAGATGTGGTGATATTAACAAGCTGTTTCTGTGCCGCTTGCTGTGTCTGGTGGAAGACTTCAATGTCCGTCAATGTGTATACTCCAATAACTAAAATTCCTTCCGGAAGCGAACGTATTTCGTGCGGGAATACTGATTGGTTTTTTAAAATACTATGAGTTAGTTCGTCATAAAAAATAACAGATATTGCTCCGTGGTGACTTAGAATATCGGCAACCACTTTCATGTGAGATGCGTCCTGTACTGTCGCTGCTATAAACCCAGTATGGGTATTTTTTTCTATAGTACGAAATGTCACTGACGTGATAACCCCAAGCGTGCCTTGAGATCCAATAATAATATCGAGCAGCTGTTGTGGTCCTACGGTGTTACGCCAGATGTGATACCCACCACCCTGGTCAATTGTGTCAGGCGTATTTCGTCGTATACGCTCCATATTTTCAGTGAGTACAGGGAATAGTTTTTCATACACGTTAAGAAGACTGCCGCTTGGCGATATGTTTGGGGCTATGCGATGTTCTTCACCATTAGGAAGCATGAAGGTTATCTCTTGTATCCATGTGTGAAGCGCTCCGTACATGTGGGTAACTGATGATATTCCACCATTGGCAACGAGGCCGCCAATGGTCCCATCCCACACATCAGGGGAGAGTACTGGTATTGTAAGTCCCCAGCTTTGTAGTTTTAAAACGACGTCGCGTACGGCGCATCCAGGCTCTACGGTGACTGTTTTTTCAAGAGCATTCAGTGATGATATTGCGTCAAAATATCGTGACATGTCCACAACAATACCTTCTCCAAGTGCAGCCCCATGACGAGATGTATTCTTTCCACGAAGGGTAACAGGTATGGTGTACTCAGACGCCTGACGGAGAATGCGTCGTAGGTCGTTGGTGGTTTTTGGGTAGATAACAACTTGCGGACGTACTGCACGGAGTGCGACGTCCTCACTGTATGCAAGTAGTGTTTCAGGTGACCCATCAATATCACCTTCTAGTGTTTCTCCGAGCGCAGCAAAAAGAGGAGGGGTGCTGGCATGTCTAGATGCCGTTGTCATAAATACTTTTACCGTTACTGTAAAGAAGGAATAGCAGTGCTGCGACTGCGAGTCCGATAATGAGAATGAGAATCACTTTACGAAAAAAAGGATAGGTAACGACATCTGGCGTCGCAGGGGAAGGTGGGGTGCTCCAGGGGGTAGAGGTTGATTCCATACGCCTAGTATACATTCTTATTGTGATCTTGGAGGTGTCGTTTTGTCCACAGTGGTATTCGACCTAAAAGCGACTATACTAAGGTACATAGACACCTATTAGTAAGTCGTATTTATCTCGCCACTCATTTTATGAAAACAATCACTTCGCTTATAACAAAGCTATACCAGATGACAACAGCTTTTGTTGTCATCGGATCTCCTTTATTTTTTATTCCAACGGCACAGTTTTCTCCTGAGGTTACGTATTATGTCGTCATGATTATCGCGATAACTATTGCGCTTTGTGCCTACGTGATCCAAGCACTTCTGACAAAGTCATGGCATACAATATCTCGGTTTGAGCTCATTGCATATAGTGGTCTCGTGGTTTCGGTTCTTTTGTCGGTTGCATTCGCGAGAGATGCCAAGGCGGCGCTATTTGGATACAGCGTTAACCCGTTCGTTGCAGCATCACTTATCGCACTTCCTGTTGTTATGTATTTGGTGAGAACGCTCCCTGAGCAGCTTCGTGCAAAACTTAAAGCAATACTTGTCGCAGTGCTCGGCGCTGTAACTCTCCTTTTTATATCAGCACTCATTGTCCAAGGAGGATTTGCGAATGTTGTTACTAAATTATTTAGCGGATTTGCTTCACCTCTTTCATTTGCGACATACATAGGCTTGTTCGTCCTTGCGATAGTTGTGTACGTACAAAAAGCAGACATTCACATTAAGCACAAAGCGCCGGTCGCGTTCACGGGGCTCATCATAGCCGGAGTTATTATCTCACTTGGCCTTCAGGGAGATATTCGTCCAAGTGTTGGTAGCTCAGTTCACGTTGCAAAAGAGGTTCTGCTTAATGACGGTATCTTTGGTATAGGAGCAGGAGAGTTTTCACGCGCATGGCAGCTGTACAGACCAGACGTCATTATTCAGTCTGCTGCGTTTGGTGTGGACTTTTCACAAGGGTCAGGAACAGTTACAACATTTCTTTCGACAATAGGTATTGTCGGCACGATTTTCTTTTTATTCCTGACACTTGGAAGCCTGTTCTTCTCATTTATTGTGTACAGAACATCTCATGACAAAAAGGAACACTTTGTTCGTGGTGTACTAGCTCTTGCTCTTCTGTACTTTGCTATCGGAGCATGGGTCATACCGTTTTCATTTGCGATGCTTGTGGTGTGGATGGTTATCGCAGGTTTTGGTGCGGCAAAGATGTCACTTAATGAGTACCATCCAAGTAAAAAGGCGGCCTACGTGTTTATTCCGATTGCGGCACTTCTTGTTGCACACTCATACTTTACTATTCAAAAAATGAGGGCAGTATCGGTGTACGGACAAGCCCAGAAACTTCTTACAACATCTGGCCCTACTGATGAAGCGGAAAAGTTGTTTGTGCAAGCCGGACTAATATTCCCATTCGATGGTTTTTACAGAGCGCAAGTTGAGTACGCAATAGCGCGAGAGCGAGATATTCTTTCCTCAACAACAAATCAAGAAGAGGTGAAAGAAAAATATTTGGAAAAGGCTCAGTTTGCAGTAGATGCCGGATTGCGAGCAGTAAAAATAAATCCCTACAACTATCAGAACTATGTATCTCTTGGACGAGCATATGAACTTGCGCTTCCTTTCGATAAAGAAGGTGGGTACGATAGAGCTAAGAAGTCATATGAAGAGGCGATTAAGTTGTATCCAAACAACCCATACCTTTACGTAACCGTAGCGCGCCTCGAAGCGTCTGCTGGTACCAAAGAGGCGGTGCGAACAAAACTTGGCGAAGCCCTTAAGAAAAAGCAGAATTTCACAGACGCGCTCTACCTCATGAGCCAGCTTGAAGCGTCAGAGGAAAAAATTGACGAGGCCCTTACATATGCTATCGAAGCTGTGAAAAGTGCCCCGCAAGATCCAACGGTCTATGTTCAGGCAGGTTTACTCTTTTATGGTAAGAAAGACTACCAGAATGCAGTAACGGCACTTCAAGAAGCGCTTCGTCTCGAGCCTGCAAACGGTAATACTGCATACTTCCTCGCGTTATCTCTTCGAGATGGTGGTAGAAGTGATCTTGCACAAGAGATTGGCGAGGAGCTGCTTAAGAGAAACCCCGGCAATGCCAACATAGAAGAGTTTCTTGCGTCACTTAAACTTGAAAGTGCAGAATCAGGTGTTACAAAAAAAGAAACAAAGAAGTAAACTAGGGGAATGAATATAACTGAGCTTGAAACAACTCTGCACACAATAGTGCAACTTAATCCCGGCATACAGGAAGACGGGATTATTGTTATGTTATCAGCTGCCGGGTTTGAGAAACAAACAATCGATGAGGCTAAGATATTGTTTCGCTCGATGAACGTGGGGCCTGCTTCGCAACAGCGCGAGCGCATTTTGTACGAAGTGCCAAGCGAGCTTGGTCTCCCAGACAAAGAGCACGTCCCTGAGATTAACCCAGCACCACAACTCGCGCTCCTTGAAGAGAAAAACGACATCCACGAAGCACCTGTAGCTTCTATACCAGAAACATCTTATGTGGCTAGTGTTCCCGTACCACAAAGAACCGAAGAGGTTGCTTTACCTCAGCAAGAGTCGTTGCTCCCGGAGCGAGAGGTGACCCCCCGCACAGAAGAAAATCATATACCAGATAACCTGCCCCTACGGCCGTTCGAGTCATCTCCGCACGTGTGGCCCTTTTCACGATATAAGGAAGTTTTTCATGGAGATGTCATGCCGGAAGAAGAGAAGGTTGTCGAGGAAAAGCCAAAGAAAAAAGTCTACGTAGTGCCCCCAGATGAGGAGGATACAAAACTTGTGTACATTGCGATAATGTTATTTTTTATCATCATCCTTCTTCTTGGGTACATGTACGCACTTGGTCGGTTATAGATTTTTGTCACACTTTCGAAAGATAGTTGTTATACTTTAATATATGGAAACACAAGATTATAAAAAACACGTATGGAAAGCCCTCACAGCTCTTGCGGTGACGGGTTCATTATTAGGTTTGGTAATGACAGTTGGTGAGGTAAAGTCATGGAAGCATCCAGCTAGCCAAGGTGCTGTTATCTCTGTGAACGGAGAAGGTGTCGTCACCATGATTCCTGATATTGCACAGATTACATTTACGGTACGAGAAGTTGCAAAGACTGTACCAGAGGCTCAAAAATTGGCGGAGAAAAAAATGAGTGAAGCGGTAGATGTACTTAAAGCTAAAAATATCGAAGAAAAAGATATTGCAACAAAAAATTATTCAATTAATCCAAAGTACACCTACCCACAAATTTATTGTATAACGACACCATGCCCAGGATCTGAGCCAAAGCTCGAAGGGTATGAAGTATCACAGACGGTGTCTGTTAAAGTGCGTAAACCTGACCTCGCAGGAGAAGTTCTCGGTAGTCTTGGAGGGCTCTCTGTTACTGAGATAAGTGGGCCAGTGTTTACGATTGATAACGAAGATGAGATACGGGCGCATGCAGAAGAGCTCGCTATTCAGGAAGCACAAGCAAAGGCAAAAAAGACAGCCGAGTCCCTTGGTGTCTCTTTGGGGAGAATTATTTCATACAATAACGAAAGCGGCACGCCGTACCCAATGTACTACAGAGACAGCAAGGTTATGTCTGCAAGTGTTGGAGGAGAGATTGAAAGCGTGACGATTCCATCAGGGGAAAATGAGGTTCGTGTACGTGTGACCATTACCTACGAATTAGATTAGGACGGCCTCATATAGGAGTAAAACCAGCCATAAGTGTGGCTGGTTTTATCTTTAGAGGGGGCGTGTGAGGCCTCTTGACTTTTTGCAACCTTTTCTTTATTATAAAGGAAGGAATGCCCACGGGGGCGTTTTTTAGAATAACAACACTATGAGTATCATTTCTTATTTCAAAGCAGCACAAGAAGAGTTAAAGGAAGTCCGTTTCCCAAGCGTTAATCAGACAATTCTCTACACAGTTATTGTTATTGTCGTTTCGTTGATTACGGCAGCTGTGCTCGGAGGTCTTGATATAGGCTTGAAGGAAGGGGTTGCTCGACTTCTTGCACGATAGTGGAGTGTATCTAAAATCTATTACGTAATTATTTATCTTTATGGCAAAACAAGAATTCACCGGAGAGCGTCACTGGTACGCAATCCACACATACAGTGGGTACGAAAACGCTGTGCAGCGTAACTTAAAGCAGCGTATTGAGTCTCTTGGTATGGAAAACAAAATCTTTGCTGTTGTCGTTCCTGTTGAAAAGAAGATAAAGGTAAAAGGGACAAAGCGTGTTGAGGTTGAAGAAAAGATCTACCCAGGATATGTCCTTGTTGACATGATTGTTGACGATAACAGCTGGTACGTTGTGCGTAACACTCCTCGCGTAACAGGATTCGTAGGAGCGGGCACAACACCCGTGCCACTTGCTCAAAAGGAAATAGACTACCTTCTTAACAGAATGCAAAACGGTGAAGTAGAACACGAAATAGCTGTGGAAACAGGGGA
>CAYWTC010000016.1:0-14542 GCA_964461165.1 uncultured Candidatus Saccharibacteria bacterium
GTGCGTAGTACACCATGTCTCAAAAAATTCTCGTGTTTATATCTTTCCTGGGCATTATTATAATATCCGGCGCTCTCTACGCTCTTGTCACAAAAAAATACACTCCATATACAGAACCTGTCCAGGTACGTAACATAGAGTACAAGAATACAACCTATGGCTTTAGTGTTGCACTGCCATCCTCGTGGGAAGGGTACTCTGTTGTACAAGATACCTGGGAATCAAACTATCTTGGCATGTCTCAAGATATTGACACCTACTCTAAGACTGGACCCATGCTTTCTTTAAGAAGTCCCATGTGGCAAGAAGCTACCCCGCGTCAAGATATTCCAATTATGATATTTACGGTCGCACAGTGGGACTTATTGATGAATGAGAAAATTCACATTGGTGCCGCGCCGATACCCCCATCTGAGCTTGGAAGAAATACTGCTTACGTGTTCGCTCTTCCTGCGCGATACAACTACGCATTTCTTCCAGGATTCGAAGAGGTTGATACGATTATAAAGACACAGCCACTTAAAGGTTTTTAAATGGTGCTTATTTTTCTAGTTCCTCCTGAATCATACGTTTAAGAAGCTCAAGGTCGACCGTCTTCCCCTGCATTGCCAATCTCCCATTCACACAAAATATTGGTGCATGCCATGCACCTTTCCATATAACCCTCCACCAATTTGGCAGCCACTCCCGCACTTCAAAGGTAACATCTTTACCAGCGAATGTGTCTCGAATCAAGTCTCCTATAACAAGCTGAGATAGCTCGCACTCGTCGCAAGCAGTGGTGATGCGAAACGGCCCCCATGATCCTGCCCATCTATACTGTGTGATAATTACTTTCATATAGCTGTATACTATCATAATGAACCGACGATTTACCTACGGCGCTGCCTTTGTATGGATGATACTACTTGCAATCTTTGCATACGAACTCTATATCTACGCGTTCGTCCATGCGATGGGCATAGGTGCCGCACTTGAAATGTTTGGCACAGAGTTACAACGAGCTCTTATGGGATTCGGCATCTTTACCCCCTTGTTATTTATTCTGCTGTACAGTATTCGTCCACTCCTTTTATTCCCCGCTTCTATCATGACCTTAACTTCAGTATTTATTTTTGGGCCGTATGGAGGATTTGTCGTGAGCTACGTTGGAGAACTATGCTCCTCGATCATCGCATATATTGTAGGAAAGTACTTTGGTGAAACACTTGGTCTTACGCATAAAGTACGTACAACAAAAATCGGAAGTTACTTTACTGGGAATGCTTTTATATCAGTCCTGATGCTACGTCTCATACCACTGTTTCCATTTGATGCTGTTAACTACGCGTCTGGCGTTTCCAAGATTCCGTGGAAGGCATACATCTATGGGACAGCACTCGGCGTGCTCCCCGGACTAGCGCTTTACATATTCTTAGGGTTTTCTTTAATGCACACAGAATACCTCATTACTGCGGCATGTCTTTTTGTACTCCTACTTGTGGTGACACATTATGGCAAGCGACGCTTTTCTCGCAACGTGTAGATTTGATACACTGTGTATCTATACATAAATAATCATAGCTATGAAAGAATTTATTACATTCATTCGTGAGAAAGGTGTGCTTGGACTCGCTGTCGGTATTATCATGGGTGGCGCAGTTACCAAGCTCGTCACATCAATTGTCGACAATCTCTTAAATCCACTCATCGGTGCCGTAACAGGTGCCGCAGGTAACTTGTCATCACTAGCATACACCGTACCCTTCACTGAGATTACGTTTAAGTGGGGAGCGTTTGTATCAAGCCTCATTGACTTCGTCGCAATACTCGCTGTCGTCTATTTTATTTTTGTAAAATCTCCAATTAACAAAATCGACAAAAAATCTAGCTAATAGGTATCGACACAAAACACCTCCCCCTACTCAACATGCCTCCTACCACAAGCTCACATGACTCAGTTGTTCAACCCGCAACGCACCAGGGTGCAATTATTGCGCTACATGCCATCTTAACAGTGCAAGGCCTGTTCTTGCTTACATATCTTGTGAGTATATTTGGGGAAGCAATGCTCTGTCGTAATAGTATTCTGAGCAATATATTTTTCCCTCTTGATTTTACGTCAGCATGCTTACATGTACTTGAAAAATACAACGACGTAATTCCACGCTTGGGCTCTGTTATAAACACAGCATTACTCCCTGTACTGTTCATTCTGTGGTTTGTCAGTGGTATGATTCTTTTTACAGGAAGAAAAACATGGGGTCTCGTTGATCGTAAAAAGTTTTTTATCCTTACATTTATATACCTAACCGAGCTCGCATTGCCTGTTGTAGCTTTTATTGGGTTTATAACGGTGATACTCATGTTGGCATCCTAGTGATCCTACAAACAATACGCCCCGCACATAGTGCGGGGCGTATTGTTTTACTCTGGTATTGAGTACGTGCCATCTGGACACGCCAGACGAGACGAGTGATGAATGTTAATCCATATCAGTCTCGATCTTCTTCATAATAGCAAGAACTTCGTCAGGATACGTTGGGACAACTGTTCCATTGTAGTAATACAACTTGTCTTCTGTTGACTTACCAGCATAGTAACGAGCTGTTTTAGCATTCGCACCTCCTAAGTTTTTACCAAGAGTTTCGATAGCCTGTTCCCATGACGAGAAGTTGTGTATTTTACATGAACCCCATCCGAACGGGTTAAACCCACATGCAGCTTTACCACCAGATGATTCACGAACAGCAATAGCAGGAAGGAGACGCCAATCAAGACCATACTTTTCAGCAACTAACACGAATGTCATACCTGTACCTTTAAGGGGCATTGAACGATCTTTAAAATACGTATCAATATATGCGGCACGTTCTTCACGAATGTCGTCTATCGAAATTTCTTCTTTGGTTATAGGAGAAAAAGATAGAGAACCGATATTGCTAGCGAGTGATGTACTTGGAATGGCTATGAAAGGCACAAACGCAAGGACCTGACTCACTTTGTAGATTTTGTTTAACATAGTGATACGGTTACGCTCCGCAAACGACCCATGGACTGAAATGTTTGTCGTCACATAATGTGAGGACGGTGTGTGAGCAAAATAAAATACCTTTCGCAAACGTATAGAGGTATTGATTGATACTTGACTTTACTTAATAACGTTGTAATTATAGCAGGTTTAAAGCTATTTGTCAAGTACTTTCTAAAAAGAAACCTCTCCTGATGCCTCATCAAACCCTTATTTTATAAGGCTTTTATACATTGTGACCCCATGGAGAATCGAACTCCAGTTTGTACCGTGAGAGGGTACCGTCCTAGCCGCTAGACGATGGGGCCTATAAAGTACCAAAAATTATAGCATATTTTCGTATTTTATTTGAAAAAATAATAAAAAAGGAATAGAGTATGCTGGTAAGATCACAAACCAACCTGGAGAGTTCGCCATGAACGCTTTTCGTTTTATCGTTACGGCACTTGTATGCCTTGCAACCTGGCACACAGACGCCAGTGCTCAGCAACGCCCAAAGCTGTCGTTTGAGTTTCGTATCTATTCAGTGAATCTGTGTCCTCCGGGTGATGCTGGGGTCACCTGGATTGAGAGGTGGATTGCCAGTGATGACTCGATCACAATGAGCATTCTCGGTGCAACAACACGTGAGGAGCAAATACGGGCAACCAGGGTCGAGACACGCCAAACCCCTACCGAGGTAACAATCAAATCCCCGGCGCAGGCAGCGTGGCACATGCTCACCGCGACCACGCCTGTACGGTCACTCAGGCACGGAGAGCAGACAACAGGAACCTTTATGGTGTACAACATGTTGCAACCGAATGCCACATCACCATATCCAGCAAGTTACGCGGCCTCTGAAATAAGAACCGGTAACCTGGTGGAGCGCACCGAGACCACGACCTATCACTACCAGGTTGCAGAGCAATCAACTGGTAGGAAGGTATTTGGGTACACAACCATGTCTCGTACGTACCAGGCGTATGTATCAGTAGCGAATGAACCTCCGACGTATGACGCACTGCCGATTCAGCAAAAGGAAGAGCGCTTTGCGAGTAACCAGCTCGTCAGCTGTCGCGTCTGGACAAGCAACACTCAACCTAGGTCCTAAGGCCACTACGTGTGGCAAACCTTACACCCCGCATTCGTGCGGGTGTTATTTATTTATCTCTTTGACCATTCAACTTCTTGACGCGCTAACACCTTCTTTGGATCATGTGTCGTTGCGAGAATCATTGCAACCGCTTTTTCCATACGAATACTTTGTGACCCTTTTAAATACACAATATCCCCTGGCTGTAGTATTTGTACCAGCTCTTTACCTGCTTCGAGAGAACTATCACACTGCATAATATTATCGTCTAGCATTCCGTTATCTAGCGCACCTTCTGCTGTCTTATGTGATCTCACACCGACAGTGTAAAGCTTGTGACACGATGTCGCTGCGATTTTTCCTATTTTATAATGTTCGTCTTGGGTGTGGTCACCAAGCTCAAGCATATCCCCGAGGACTGCGATTTTGTGGCCTTCTAGTGTGGCAAGTGTTTGCAATCCATGTTCTGTGGCTTTGGGTGAGGCATTATAGGTGTCATCAATAATAACTGATCCATTCATACCCTGAAGCAATCTCATACGACCACGCGGTTTATCCATATCACGAATGGCAGCACACGCAATATCACAAGGTATATTAAGCTCACGAGCAACAGCAAGTGCTGGCAAGGCTGCATATATAGGCGACTTGCCAACAACTTCTGGCATGACAAGATGTGATACCACACCACCTACCGTAATGTCCGCCTCTACGCCTTCGATTGGCGTGCCGTACATACGGACATTATCTGCCTTTATGTCTGCATCCTCACGAATCGCCACACTCACCTTTCGTGCCTGAGTAGTGTGAATCAACACTTCCTTGGCATCGTGATCGTCGGCATTCCAAATAAAAAGACCCTCCGGTCGCAAAGCTTTTACAAGGTATGCTTTCTCTGCCACAACAGCATCTCTATTTTCAAAAAATTCAATATGAACAGGTACCTGGCCAAATTGTGTCACAACAGTAATATGAGGCTTTACCCATGATGCAATAGATTGGATATCTCCTGGACGATCCGCACCAATCTCTAAGACAAGGTGTGTAGGATATGATTTTGAAAATGAAACAAATAACCCACGAGAGATAATACCGAGCCATGCAAACGGACTCCCCCACCCAGATTTTTCACCTAAAATAGTAAGAGGTACTCCAAACTCGCTGTTCATACTTTTCTGAGATCGTCGTACAGATACATGATCTTTCATGACTGCATAAATAGCATCTTTCGTACCTGTCTTACCCAGGTTGCCGGTTACTCCGATAATAAATGGTTGCTTCTTTGCAAGAACGAGCTTTGCTTCCCAGGTAAGAATACGTACAACGACGGCTTTTATAAGGTCTTTCATATATATAAAATTATAACATAACCGAAAACTGTAAAACTCATTAATGATATACTTTCTCTATGAACTTCGGATCACAAGAACACGCCCCAGGATCTCCTACTGTCGATCCATTTCTTATAAAATTACATGGGCTGACATCTCCTGAGACACACGTAACACCGTATAAGAGTGTTGAGCGCGCTTATATAGTTCAAAGCAGATTTGGTGCAGGAGTAACAACACTAAAAATCAATATCGAAGGAAAAGATAACGATGAGGTCGTAATCACTAACATAACAACACTGCCTGAGACCGAGCAAGGTAAAGGGTATGCGGCTCGTGCTATTGCAACACTAGTAACGTGGGCAGAAAAAAATAATTTCCCCAAAGTTATCGCGGCACAAGTACAAGATTACACCAAAGATTTCTGGATAAAGAATGGGTTTAGCGAATTACCAAATGGTGACTTTATATACAATCGGCAATAAGGAGACTACTTAGCAGCCATCAATTGCTGATGCTCATCTGTATTCATCTCACCACACTTTTTCCACTTCTTACCACTACCACATGGGCATGTATCATTTCTTCCCAGCTTTTCCCCAGAACCCTCACCAAGAGATACCATTGGCCTAGACTGTGCCTGCTGAGCAGCAAACATACCATCAATATTTTCTATAAACAAAATTAAATCAGTGTACAGTGTGCTTTCAAGATTGCGGAACATACGGAGGCCTTCCTTTTTATACTCAACAAGAGGATCGCGCTGGCCGTAAGCACGGAGATTCACACTGTTTCTCATATGCTCCATCTCATCGAGGTGGTTCATCCATAGCTGGTCAATAACTTGAAGCGTCATCATGGCAAACATATTCATAAACGCCTCCTTTGTATAGGCTTCTTGTTTTTCTGCAATGAGTGCTGCAAGCTCTGGCTTAAGAGCACTACATGCCACGAGGAGCTCTTCAAGGTAAGCCTGATCTCCAAAGAGAACCTTACGACGCTTTTCATACATACTGCGACGCTGATGATTTAAAACATCGTCATACTGTAGTGTGTGCTTACGAGCATCAAAATGGAATCCTTCTATTTTTTCTTGTGCACCTTCAAGCGCACGAGAGACGATACGAGAGTTTACCGGCTCGTCTTCTGGAATACCAAAGCGCCCCATCATAGCTTTGATGTTGGTCGAACCGAACACTCTCATCAAATCATCCTCTAGAGATACGTAAAATTGTGTCTCACCAGCGTCTCCCTGTCGTCCTGAACGCCCTCGCAGCTGATTATCAATACGACGCGCTTCGTGACGCTCTGTACCAATAACAAACAATCCACCACGACTAAGTACATCTTCTTTCTCGGCCTCTGTTGCAAAAGGTCCACCAAGCTTAATATCGACCCCGCGACCTGCCATGTTCGTAGCAATCGTAACCGCACCTTTTTTACCAGCCTCTGCAATAATCTCACCTTCTTTTTCGTGATTCTTTGCGTTAAGAACCGCATGAGGAATACCAGCTCGCTCGAGATATGTCGAAAGTACTTCGTTTTTTTCTATAGAAATAGTTCCAATCAGTACTGGCTGACCTTTTTCGTGCAATTCTTTAATTTTAGTCGCAAGCGCTTGCCACTTACCTTTTTCGCTCTGGAATATAAGATCGTTGTGATCCTTACGACGAATCGAGTTGTGTGTCGGTACCGGTGTAACAATAAGGCCGTACACCTTGTAAAACTCTTCCTTCGAAGTATCAGCTGTACCTGTCATACCTGAGAGCTTTTTGTAGAATCTAAAATAGTTTTGGAATGTAATAGAAGCAAGTGTTCGAGACTCCTGTTCTATCTTGACCCCTTCTTTTGCTTCTACTGCCTGGTGACGACCATCTGACCAACGGCGTCCTGGCTGCATGCGACCAGTAAACTCGTCGACAATCACCACAGCATTATCTCGTACAACGTATTCTCGTTCTTTCAAAAAGAGAGCTTTCGCTTTTACCGCGGTCTCCAAGTGATGAACATACTGCATTCCTTGAATAGAATATATATTTGAAATACCAAGCAACTCTTCCGCCTTACTAATACCATCTTCTGTAAGAGATATGGCACGCTGCTTTTCGTCAACAGTATAGTGATCACCTTCGATGAGCTTGTCTGCAATGCGAGCAAATGTCGCATACATCTGGCCAGACTCTTGTGAAGGAGCAGAGATAATAAGCGGTGTACGAGCTTCGTCAATCAAGATAGAGTCTATTTCGTCAACAATCGCATAATGATGCTCTCGCTGTACAAGCAACCCGGCCGCATATCCAATATTGTCTCGCAAATAGTCAAAACCAAATTCGTTATTAGTACCATATGTAATATCAGCTTTATATGCATCCTGGCGACCACATGGTTTCAAAAAGTCGTAGATAATTTTGTATGACCCTACCTCATCCCGTGC
Organism: uncultured Candidatus Saccharibacteria bacterium; assembly: GCA_964461165.1. GTDB lineage: Bacteria > Patescibacteriota > Minisyncoccia > Phycocordibacterales > UBA5272 > UBA11704. The sequence goes on from CAYWTC010000016.1 coordinate 7,851, forward strand.
ACGGTCTTCTTCGAGAGCCTTTGCACTAGCATCATATGCGTATGATGTCTGATGATTAATCACAGCCACTGTCATACCAAGAGCGTCGTACACCTGACCCATCCACACAGCGTCTCGACGAGAAAGGTAATCGTTCACCGTGACAATGTGTACACCTCGCCCTGTAAGAGCATTAAGATACGCGGGAAGTGTAGCAACGAGTGTCTTTCCTTCTCCGGTACGCATTTCTGCAATATGACCTTTATTAAGCAACATACCTCCGATAACCTGCACACGATAGTGCATCATATGAAGCGTGCGCCGTGAGGCCTCACGTACCAACGCAAATGCATGAGGTAAAACTGCATCAAGAACCTTTTGTTCAATCTTTGTAAGATCATCCCCAGTAAGACCTTCTAGGTCTTTCATGACCGTAGCTTTAAGAGCAAGAGATCGTGCACGCAAATCTTCGTCTGAAAGCGCTTTGAGCTCATCTTCATACTCAAACACCTTGTCAGCGACAGGTTGTAATTTACGAACTAATCTATCTGAATCGCTTGGAAAAAGCTTTGAAATGAGAAACATAATTGATGCTTATTATACCATATAACGACTTCTTTTTACACATCTGATCTTAGTGCTGTGACGAGGCCATAAACAGCTCTTGAAGTACACCTTGTGTACAAAACCGTGCACTATATTTTATACAAATACAACAAAACAAAAATACTCCGTGGGAGCGGAGTATTTTTGTAAGTTCGCGAAGCGTACTATGCACGCTTTGCTGACTTCTTTGCGGCTTTCTTCTTTGGAGCAGCCTTCTTTGCTGTTTTCTTCACAGCCTTCTTTGCTACTTTCTTTGCCGCTTTCTTTTTTGCTGCCATATGTTTTGTTTGGTTATGCAAATAAGAGAGTGTTTGTAATTATTTTTGATCACGACCATGATCCTACTCTCTAGTTCTAAGTATGTCACTCATATGTATACATACAAGAGATAATATATTTTTATATGTGGATAACTCATCATCTTTTTTATTTTCATTTTATTTTGTTTATGCAAATGCAAAGCGTTTGCATAAATAGCACATCTGACCTAGCGATAGGTATACACAAAGAAGCGTTGCTACATAACAACAAGCGCGGCACTTTGTTCCTCGCTTGTTGTTATGTACTCACTGTAATCTTTTACACGTGTTGTATTTTTTCTTTTGCACCAACAAGTCCATATAAATGTTTCGTTGCTGAACAATTACATCCATACTTTGCAATATACTCATTCACGAACTCTTCCCCGTAGTCATATACAATCTCTTCACCTTCTTTAATCTGTTTGATTGCTTTCATAAATACACGCCCCTTACGAACATCACTCTCCGCATTTCCATCACATGAATGGTTTGCGTAGCGCGCAATGTTCCACCGCACGGCTCCATTAATAGTCTTTTTGTTTGAGACCTCAAAAAGATACTGATTTGTTGTAATCTTGTCCGCTTCTGCTTTTGTTAGAATCTCTCCTATATATTCAATGATGAGTTCGCCTTTTTTTATTGGCTCGGCAGCAAAAAGGCCTAAGCCTGCGAGGCCGCGTTTTACTTTTACTTTTTTAAAGTGATGGTCTGGAAGCGTGTCTGCATGTGAAGACTGCAAACGTGCTACTTTTTTTGAACCGGCCTTTAAAATTTTTGACTGTTTACTCAACTGTTTTTTACTCATTTCTGTGATAGGATTACTACTATAAAGATAGCGTGTAGACTATCACATACAACACACATGAAGCAATTACCTGAACAACTTACGAAGCCCTATAACCCTCTGGAAACTGAGGGTGCGCTCTACGAACTCTGGGAAAAGAGTGGGTTCTTTAATCCGGACAACTTGCCAGCGCTACACGAAGCCACAACCGGGCAGACAGCAGAACGAAAAGAAAGCTATACCATTATCATGCCACCGCCGAACGCGAACGGCTCACTCCACGCAGGCCACGCACTCTTTGTGACCGTCCAGGATATTCTCATTCGTTTCAATCGTATGAACGGGAAAAAGGCACTCTGGTTACCAGGAGCAGACCATGCCGGATTTGAAACACAGGTAGTGTATGAAAAAAAGTTAGAAAAAGAAGGTCGCTCTCGATTCGACATGTCACGAGATGAACTCTATAAAGAGATCATGGAGTTTACCCTTTCGAACAAGACATTTATGGAAGGGCAGCTACGACAGCTCGGTGCGAGCTGTGATTGGTCGCGTGAAATGTTCACACTAGACGAACGTGTGATAAAAACTGTGTATGAAACATTTAAAAAGCTAGATAATGATAAGCTCGTAACTCGTGGGAAGCGTATCGTAAACTGGTGTCCAAAGCATCAAACATCTCTTTCAAACCTCGAAACAGATCACGTCACACGTACAGACCCCTTCTACTACTTCACATACGGACCATTTACTATCGGAACAGTTCGCCCGGAAACAAAATTTGGAGATAAATATGTTGTCATGCATCCAGATGATGAACGTTACAAGGAATATACTCATGGACAAAAAATAACTGTTGAGTGGATCAATGGACCGATCGAAGCAACCATCATTAAAGATGAAGCAAGTGACCCAGAGTTTGGAACTGGTGTAATGACAATTACTCCATGGCACTCAGCTGTTGACTTTGACATAGCAAAACGTCACAACCTCGACATGGAGCAGATTATTGATGAACGTGGGAAACTTCTCCCTGTCGCTGGAGAATTCGCAGGAATGAACATCAAAGATGCCAGAGCAAAGATCGTGGAGAAGCTCGCAGCAAAAGGACTACTCGTCAAAACTGATGATACTTACTCTCATGAAGTGACCGTGTGTTATAAGTGTGAACGAGAGATAGAGCCACAAGTGAAAGCGCAGTGGTTCATGACAATGAAACCTCTTGCAGAAAAGGCCTTAGAAGCTGTGGCAGACAAGCGTGTAAACATTCTTACTGAACAGCATGAAAAAGTTTTTAATCATTGGCTTACCAACATTCAAGACTGGAATATATCTCGCCAAACAGTGTGGGGAATACTAATTCCGGCGAAATTATGTACGTCATGTGACGCTGGCTACGTAGACGTAGAGGACACACTCACATCATGTGTAGCATGTGGGGGTAACCTTGTACACGAGACGGACACATTTGATACTTGGTTTTCTTCTGGGCAGTGGCCGTACGCAACACTTGCAAATACAAAGGATGGTGACCTAAAAACATTTTATCCGACACAGGTTATGGAGACTGCTGCCGATATTATTTTCTTTTGGGTGGCGCGTATGATTATGTTTGGACTATACACACAAGGCGAAGTTCCATTTAAGGACGTGTACCTTCATGGACTTGTACGTGATGCGCACGGCAAAAAAATGAGTAAGAGTAAGGGAAACGTAATCTCCCCTCTTGAAATATCAACCGAATATGGGACAGATGCACTGCGCATGGGACTCATTGTAAACAATGCCCCTGGTGTAGACATGAACCTTGACCCCAAAAAGGTTGGTGCATATAAAAAGTTTGCCAATAAAGTCTGGAATGCGACTCGTTTTGTACTCGAGAAAACAACTGACTACGAGACACACGGTGTAACTCTAACTAAGGACGACCAAGATATCTACGATGCATGGATAGTTATAAAAAAAGATATAACACTCGACCTTGAAAACTATCGTCTCCACCTTGCTTCACAGAAAATATACGACTACTTTTGGAAAACATTTTGTGACGAGATTATCGAGACACGAAAGACTCGAATTCTTGAAGATAGCGATAAGGCAAGCGCACAGAAACTCCTCCTTACACTTCTTAGAGAGCAAATTATTGTCCTTCATCCATTCATGCCATTCATCACAGAAGAGGTGTGGAAGTACATCAAGGAAGACGGTGACAATCTTCTCATTGTCACACAGTGGTAACACACGCGTGTCCTGTGGATTACTTTTACTTTATTGACATAAGACACTATATACTGCATGTATACACACCTAACTGGTAACTATCATGCTTAAAGAAAAGAAATCATTTTTTGAACGACTAGCTGGATCAATCAGCGTTGACGACGAAGATGAACCATTGGTCGCATTTGATCACGACGAAGAAGAAGGCGAGGAGCTTCCTATCAAGCAAGCAAAGGGGCGATCAATGACTTTACCAAAAGGTAAAGCCGAGCCTGTAACCCACGTTGAAGATGATTTTGAAATGGAAGAAGGTGAGCTATCTGTCGACGTATACCAGACTGCAAATGAAATTATCATTGAAGCTATGGTTGCCGGGGTAAAACCAGAAGATCTTCATCTTCAAATCACTCGCGATATGGTAACGATTAAAGGACGACGTGACGGTAACACTCAAGTCACAGGAGATGATTACTTCTACAAAGAGTTGTACTGGGGATCTTTCTCACGAAGCATACTTCTTCCGCATGAGGTAGAAATCGAGGAAGCAGAGGCAGTAGAAAAGCACGGACTTCTCATTGTCCGTCTACCAAAAGTAGATAAAGCTAGGCAAACAAAGTTGAAAGTGAAGTCGATATAATAAATTAAAATCCGCCATGTGGCGGATTTTAATTTATTTGTGTCCTCGGCAGGAATCGGACCCACATTAATCCCTTAGGACGGGACTGTTCTATCCATTGAACTACGAGGACGTATACGTACTAAACGGTGAGTCGATTCTATCATACTACGTGAAGTGTTTACTAGAAAGAAATGGGGTATACTTTATACATGTCTATCAGCGATCTTAGCAATCAAGAAAAATTAGAGGAAATTTATAAACTTACGATTGAAAACAACGAGATGCTTCACAGTCTTCGTAACCGTGAACGTGTCGCAAATATTCTTAGAGTCGTATACTGGCTCATAATTCTTGGGGCATTGGGAGGTGTGTATTATTACATCAAGCCTGCTATTGAGGCTGTTAACTCAAATAAAAACAAGATTCAAGAAACGTTACAGCAGTTTGAACAAATACGATCACAATTTCCTGAGGCCCGCGCACTACAAGGATTGCTAGACCAGCTCAAAGGAACATCCCAGCCAGCAGAGTAAGTGGCGGACACATCTTTTCTGAGATCGCTTTTTATGGTAGTATAGTTCCATAAAAGCTTGGATAGCTCAGTTGGTAGAGCGCTTCCCTGAAGAGGAATAGGTCCCCAGTTCGAGCCTGGGTCCAAGCACAGCATAATAAAATAAACAGGCATTGCCTGTTTATTTTATTATGCCTTAGACTAAATTAACTACAAACCCCACGCTTGGTCTTTATATTTTTCTTGTAATACTAAACTGTCGATATCTTTACGGATCTCCTCACAGTCACCCTCAGTTAACGGCTTGAAGGTATCATAAAATCCGGTACTCGGCCGTGGAAACGTCGGAGCCTCTCCAAATTTTTGAATAGTTGCTCCAACAGCACGTCCGTAGAGATGAATATGGAAATGGGGACCCTCTGGTGTTCCTATACCCCAATTACCATTGTCTTGGTAATTAATCCTTCCTAGGAAAATACCCTGTCGAGCAAGACCTGACGTCATTGCTTCACCAACAATACATGTCAGTCTCATGCATTCAATTGCTTGTTCTGGTGAAAGATGTGTTCGGTCAACGATAGGAGTTATTGGGGCGATGACAATATGACCACCTTCTTCTCTCGAAATATGGGGGGGGTGTTCAACAGTGCTGACAATAAAATACTTCGTCCGATAAAGCTCCATGAAAACTACTTACCAGAATCAATACCAAGGAGTTCTGCCATTTTGTCAGGATTAAATCCGATCATGACATCATCACCAATTTTGATAACTGGCACTCCAAGCTGGCCCGTCATCTCTACCATTTCTTTACGCTTACCCATGTCAGCAGCAACGTTATAATCTGTAAAAGGAAGCCCTTTTGTTGTGAGCCATTCTTTTGCCATATGACAAAAATGACATGATGGTGTACTAAAAATTTCAACGGATTTTGTGTCAGATGTTGGTTGCATAGACACGTAGTTTACGTCCCCCTTAGAGCCTTCGCAACTCTCTATATTTAATCAAGATACGGCCTCAGAAACACAAGGAGTCGCTCCCATACCGTCATATCTTCCTTAACAGGAACGACAGGGCTCGCCTCCTCGTCATAGACCACAATTACCCCTTCCCCTTCTTTTACCACTGGCTGTGTTGTTCGTATGTAATACTCAAACCCTCTCGGAGTCTCAATATCTGCAACCTTTGTCTCGGCTTTATTCTTTTTAGCTTCAAGATCAAGCCGAGTCACCTCAGAATCACGACGAAGCTTTTCAACATCAATCCTTTTGTCATTTAACTCAATAACTGATCTTAGAAGCAAAACAACAAAGAGGAACAGGATAACAATCGTTACCTTAGAATAGATAATTGACCTCAAAAAATGCTTCTGTTGATATTCGCGCATGAATAAGCTATATTACATAGTATTGTAGCACTAATACTATATGATATTTAGCATAAAACACAGAAAAAACGTAGAAAGAGTAGGTAAGATAGCGGCAGCACTTGTCGTTCTTAGTATGATACTTTTTACTGTCGTACCACTTCTCTAAGTGAGCGCCTCATAAAATCCTCACAGATGTGGGGATTTTATTATTCACCTCCTTTCATCATTCGTAAGAATGTATCATGAGAAATATTGACCTTACCTTCTCGCTGCATTCTATCTTTTCCTTTCTTCTGTTTTTCTCG
>CAYWTC010000017.1:0-3471 GCA_964461165.1 uncultured Candidatus Saccharibacteria bacterium
GCTGTCCCATTTCTGATGCAAGTGTTGGCTGATATCCTACTGCTGATGGCATGCGACCAAGAAGTGCTGAGAGCTCAGAACCCGCCTGTGTAAATCGGAAAATGTTATCAACGAAAAGGAGAAGATCCTTCTTTTCTTCATCACGGAAATATTCAGCCATTGAAAGTGCGGATAGTGCAACACGAGCACGAGCTCCTGGTGGTTCATTCATCTGACCGAACACAAGTACTGTCTTGTCGAGCACACCTGATTCTTCCATTTCTCGGTACAAGTCATTTCCTTCACGAGAACGCTCACCTACTCCGGCAAAAATAGAATACCCTCCGTGCTCAGATGCAATGTTACGAATAAGCTCTTGGATCACCACAGTCTTCCCCACTCCGGCTCCTCCAAAAAGTCCGACTTTACCACCTTTAAGGAATGGACAGATGAGGTCAATTACCTTGATACCAGTTTCCAAAACTTCTGCTCGTGTTGACTGTTCGTCAAAGGTAGGAGCTGCACGGTGAATTGAGTATGTCTTTTTTGTAGCAGGAGCTGGCTTTTGGTCAATAGGAATACCGGTGACATCAAACATACGTCCAAGAATTTCAGGACCAACAGGAACCTGAATCGGAGCACCCGTATCTACAACCTCCATACCACGAGTAAGACCGTCCGTAGACGACATAGCAACTGCACGAACATCGTGGAATCCAAGGTGCTGCGCAACTTCAAGTGTAAGCACGGTGCCATCATGTCGTGTAAGTGTGAGTGCATTTCTAAGAGCTGGGACAGCGTCTGTAAATGTCACGTCAATAACTGGGCCGATAATTTGTGTAATTGTTCCTGTTTTCATAATATTCCTACTAATCTTTAATAATATATCCTCGACTATTCCTCCTGCTCGAGATGACTACTCTCGACATGATTCGTATGTGGCCTGAGATGTTTATAGATAATGTATGTACCTCCCTGGAAATAAAGAGAGAATACTGCATGGAGCGCCGCAGCCACGATGAGACTTATACCGCTGTTGTCGGTAGCAGATACCATAAATGCCGCAAGTACCGACACCGCAATGTAGATAGCCAACAAGTAAAATATTGTCATCTTATACCCCTTAGTGCGATCAAAACTTTCTGAAAGAGATGCTATCACATTCTTGTTCTCAAAAACAATAAGTGGCGCAATAAGTGCAAGGGCGCAGAAGAGATATAGACCTGGAAGAATAAAGAGTATAAGGCCTATACCACATGCAAATACCGCAATGAGTGATGCGAAAACAACAGGAATAATATATTTGTATGTCGCAGTGATGTTTTTACGAAGGGACACAGCACCATGCTCTAGAGCGTACAAATACATAATCTGAACCGCTATAAACATGACAGCAATCATGACACCAACTATAGATAAAAAGTTCTCACTCTGTGCTTGTAGCTGGCTTATACCTTCAAGACACAAAAACAAAGCAAAGAATATAAAAGTTCGTTTTCTGTGTACACCAAAGAGTGCTTGTGTTTCCCGTAAAATTGTCTGTATGTGTAATTGAGTTTTCATGTTGTATATACTATCTCACATTATGCTGATAATGCCATAGCACCGGAAGTTATCTCTGCAATCTCTTGTGTTACAGCACCTTGTCGTGCACGGTTATAATAAAGTTTCAATTCATCTTGAAGCTCGCTCGCATTATCTGTAGCGGACTTCATGGCAAACATGCGCGCGGAGTGCTCCGACGCATAACTCTCAAGCACAGCTCCATAAATAATATTATGAAGCATCATTGGTATCACGGTTGAAAGCACGACTTCTTGATCCGGCTCATAGCTATATCGCGATTCACCTGATGATTCCGGCTGTCCTTCTGATGAAAATGGTAATAGCTGTAAAAGTCGAGGTGAAAACGTACTTGCTGAGGCGAAATGTGTATACATAATGCGGACGGTGCCAATTTTTTTCTCTTTGTACCAGTCCACAACCATGTTTGCGATAACACGAGCATCGTCACCTGAGATAACTGGATGATTAAATGATGCGAGCGTCTCCACATGTAGCTTCTTTGCTACTTTTTCGGCATACTTACCACACGCAATTATCTTAAGGTTTTTTCTCTCAGACTCTTTGTATGCTTCGAGCAATTTTCGATACACGTTTACGTTATAACTTCCACACAGACCTTTGTGAGACGCAATGAAAATGACGACCTCGGTATCTACTCCATTATGAAGCAACAAATCGTGACTCACGAATGGGTCAAGTGAAAGATCCTCAAGAATATGCTGTGCTTCTTCATGGAAAGGCTGCAATGTATGTGTCGCATCAATCGCCTTTTTCATTTTTGCAGCAGAAACCATCTCCATCGTCTTAGTGATTTTTTTGATACTACCGACACTCTTTATTTTTTGCTTAATAACCTTAGTTTGCATGTGTCTGAGCAAAAGACTCCAAAGCTTTCTTTAAGTTAGTCTCAACCGCATCGTCCCATCCAGCATCCATTGATGTGAGGACATCTTTCCCAGATGATGTCATGTATGCATGCATCCCCTTCTCCCAAGCTCCGACATCTGCCACGTGTACAGCATCGAGGAAACCATTGTTTACCGCGTACACAGACGCTACTTGCAGTGACGTACGGAGTGGGCTACCGTTTGCCTGCTTTAATATTTCCTGAGTTCGCTTTCCTCGTTCAATCGTCTTTTTGGTATCAGAGTCAAGATCAGAGTCGAACTGTGCGAATGATTCAAGCTCACGATACTGCGCCATAGCGAGCTTCATCTTTCCAGCGTTTTTCTTCATTGATTTTGTCTGAGCTGATGATCCTACACGAGATACAGACAGTCCAACGTCAATCGCTGGTCGCATACCTTTGTAGAAAAGGTTTGCATCGAGGAAAATCTGTCCGTCGGTAATAGAAATAACGTTTGTAGGAATGTACGCAGATACGTCTCCCGCCTGAGTTTCGATAATAGGGAGCGCAGTAATAGACCCACCTCCTGCAGCCTCATTTCTACGACACGCACGTTCAAGAAGGCGAGAGTGGAGATAAAATACATCACCTGGATACGCTTCACGTCCTGGTGGACGCTTAAGCAGAAGTGACATTTCACGGTATGCGACGGCGTGCTTTGAAAGATCATCGTACACCACAAGAACGTCTTTCTTTGTATTCATAAAGTACTCTGCCACCGCAGTACCTGCGTACGGAGCAAGGAATGAAAGTGCCGCTGAGTGTGATGCACCAGCAAGCACAATGACGGTATATGACAAAGCGTCAGCAGCACGTAACTTTTCTACGATCTGTGCAATCTTTGATTCTTTTTGACCTATTGCAACATAAACACAGATAACTCCTGTGCCTTTTTGATTAATGATTGTATCAATGGCGATGGTAGTCTTTCCTGTCTGACGATCACCGATAATGAGCTCGCGTTGTCCACGACCAACAGGGATCATCGCATCGATTGCTTTTACTCCTGTTTGTAGCGG
>CAYWTC010000017.1:3481-5584 GCA_964461165.1 uncultured Candidatus Saccharibacteria bacterium
ATTAACAGGCTCACGGTCCATAACACCAGGTGCAATCTTTTCCACAAGCTCTGTGTGAGAAAGTCCAGAAAGCTTTTCACCGTCGAGAGGCTTCATAAGTGGGTCAACGACACGTCCAAGCAAGGCCTTACCTACCGGGATAGAAAGCACTGTTCCTGTGCGCTTCACTTCTTCTCCTTCGTGTACACCATCAGCACCAGAAATAATTACAACGCCCACCATGTCTGATTCCAGGTTGAGAGCAAGACCAACCGCACCTCCGGCAAATCTTACTTCTTCCATACTCGCAACAGATGACAAGCCAGAAACTCGTGCAATACCATCACTTACAGAGACTACAGTCCCCACAGCACTCACCTCAACAGATGAGGATAAGGTTTCGATCTTTTGCTCTAGCTCTTTGATTATTTTATCTACTGACATGGTGATTAATTAATTATTGGTAGTGAGTTGCTTGATAATTCGTTCTGCGCTGCCATCGTATAATGTATTTTTATAACGAGCAGTGAACCCTGCTAAAATATTTTTGTTAATAACAACAGTGTGTGGAGCCTCAGAAGAGTTTGAAATCTCTTTGATAGTACTAAGTGCATCCTGAGACAATGGGAAAGGTGTCTCAATATAGACACTACCACTCTCCTGTTCACGAGACATAAGCTTAGTAACCGACTTTCTTATTTCAGGAAGCAGTGACAAAAGATTATATTTTTGCAAAACCTCAGTCACACGAGTAACAGCTACACCCTTATCAACAATACTATGCGCGATTGATTGTGATAATGTCATACATTACTTCGTACGAGAAATTCGAGCGTTATTATCGTCTTCTGTTAGGTTTTCCTCAATTGTCTTTTTGTACAACTCCGCCACGATATGTGGTGCTTTTTCACGGAATTCACGCTCGACGGATACTGCGAGAGCTGCTTCTTTTTGGGTCAAAGCTTGCAAACGAGCGTCTGCTTCTTTCTGAGCCTTATCCTCTATCTCAGAAGCTAGGCTTTTTGCCTGCTCTTCCGCAGCAATAACAAGTGCATGGCCGTCTTTTTTCGCCTGAGCGACAACAGCCTTACCTTCGTCGTGTGCCTGTGCAAGCTTCTTTTCTGCATCAGACGCCTGCGAAAGACCACGCTCAATAACCTCATGACGCTCATCAATTACTTTACCAAGCTTTGAAAAGAAAAACTTGTTCAATAAAAAGAGAATAATAAGGAAGTTGACGAAGTTAGCAAGTGCGACATGCCAATTAAACCCAACTGATGAAAGAATTTCTAAAATTTGCTGCATACTGAATAAAAGACAACAGACATTAGACGGGAGACATTAGCAAATAACACGTTCTCTGCTGTCTCCTGTCTTTGGTCTCACGTCTATTTTAGGAGGAAGAATGCTACGAGTGCGAAGATAGCTGTCGTTTCTGTCATAGCTACCGCAATAATCATTTTTGAGAATATTGAAGCTTCTACGTCTGGATTACGTCCAATAGCCTCCATAGTTTTACCTACGAGATATCCCTGGCCAATAGCTGTTCCAAGCATGGCAAGGATACACATGCCTTTTGCGATATAAATTGCTGCTTCTGCTGTCATAAAGATAGTTGTTAGTTACTAGTTTTTAGTTTTTAGTGAATTTTAATACAAAATTTGACTAAAAAATAAAACAATTCAATAAAAATTCGCCTTCGCGGCTTTGTTGCATAGTATAGCATAATTTTATTGCCTTATCCACAAGAATATGAGCCATAAAAAAGGCCCTCTGCATATGAGCGAGGGCGTTTGTGCCGATGCGACTTGGCCGCAGTCATTCTTGTGGGGCCATTCCCCAGAAAAATGCTTCGCAGATAACTTGCCAAGCAAGTCGCCCGCTAAGCCAAACCAAGACAAAAGCAAGCCAGCAGTAACTTTCTGGAAACTGCAACGATAGCTGTACCACAGCCATTTGAAACAAGAAAAGGACCGCCGCAGCTCCGGAAACTCCCCAGAGTGCAATGTTTGTGTGGTTTGCAGCGGCCCACTGGCGAGAATTTCTGCACTTTTCGTAAAATACAGGGTGAATGTGATCCATATTCATGAAAACTCCGTGTTGGTGACAAAGCTATAATCTACA
>CAYWTC010000017.1:5594-11476 GCA_964461165.1 uncultured Candidatus Saccharibacteria bacterium
CAGATACTTGTCAAAACTTAGACGTATTTGTTTCCTTTGGTGTTGCACCACCTAGTGCTTGTCGTGCTCTTTCCTGAGAACAAGTGAATAATACACTGTGACAAGTGCGACGAATACTACGGACTGCACAATACCAACAATAACTCCCATACCCATCCACAGAGCCGGCACACCGTATGCAAACGCACCAAGAAGGATAACCGTTAAGACTTCGTGAGCAAATAAGTTTCCAAAGAGACGAAGTGAGAGTGATAGCATTTTTGCAAATTCAGACAAAATCTCAATAAGTCCAACCAAAAATCCAATACATGCGACAAGTCCATCACCGAGCCCGCGACGAAATCCTTGCCACACCTGCTTAATTTGAATGAAATGTGAAAGATATCCAAACACCCCCTGCTCTTTCATGCCAATAATCTGCATTGATATCACAACAGCGAGCGCAAGACCGAACGTCGTATTAAAATCTGTCGTCGCACCACGGAAAAGTGGTATATGTTCTCCATCCGCTGATGTAAAGAAAAACCCCGACACTCCCGGCATCATCGGTAACAAGTTTGCAATCAAAAGGTACACCATAAGAGCTCCAACAAATGGCACAACCATTTTCCCTCGCTTCACGTCACCTACAATAGATGTCACAAATGTAAGCACCTGTTCATAAAACATCTCTGTTATATGCTGAAAGCGAGATGGTATAAGTCGGGCACGTGATACAAACATCACAAGAATTGCAACAATAAGCCCGATAAGAAGTACGGTTGTGGTCGTATTACTGATGGTGAATGCGCCAATATCTACAATACTATACGGCGCTATATTTGGGACTGCTTCATGTACCTGGAAAAAACTTCCGCTTTCATGAGATTGTATCTCTGTTGCCATAATGCGTCCGATTATACCATGTGATCATCTTTTTGATAAGACAATACAAATACGATAATGCCAAATACCACGGTAACAAAAATCATCACCGTCTTATATACAAGCCATTCACCAAAGTGCACGTGATGCCGTACGAACTCATTACCTGCGGCGGCCGCAACAAAAAAACATATCCACCATGTGCGAAGCGAGTCCCATGCTTGCACACTCATTGGAATCATCTCATGAAAAGCTGTGCGCAGAATATTTACCCGAAATACCATTGCAATGACAAGTGTCGCAGCTAAGGTGACATCATAAAGCGTGTCACGCACCTGTAACATTTTTGGATTGTGATGAAGCAGCGTTAAATACCCGAAAATAACAGTAATGAGAGCTACGTACAAGGCAAAGTACGGGAGACGACGCTGTATGACGTAGGTAAGTACTGTGGATATAATCGTCGCGGCCATGAGCACAAACGTCGCAGCATACACATGCACTGTTAAGTACGCGACAAGAAAGATAACAATCGGACTAAACTCAAGGAGTGCACCGAGACTCGCTTTTTTGATGACCGTTCTGGATAAAATACTCTGAAATGACATGCTATACTTTTGTGTATTATTACGTATTAGTAACTATATCATTTCTATGCCTCCGACAACATCATTACACGCACTAAGAACCAGTATTTCTCATATGAAACTTTCGACACCTGTCGCGGTCATCATTGGGTCAATGATTATAGCTTCAAGCATTATAGGCTATGGCTACATTATTCGAGGGGCTGGTGTTGCGACGGCGCCACAAGCCGACACTCACTTTGCAGGTAAGCCTGTTGGTGATGGTGACTATATAGAAGGCGACAAGGATGCAAAAGTATTTGTCATCGAATACTCAGATCCAGAATGTCCATTCTGTGTATCACTTCACCCAACACTACATCAACTTCGCCAAGAATACGGCGACAGAATTGGCTTTGTATACCGCCATTTCCCACTAACACAGCTTCACCCGGGAGCATTTGATGAGGCTCGTGCTATTGAGTGCTCAGGTATTGTCGGAGGATCCAAAGCCTACTACTCATATATAGATGCTGCTTTTGGGTATAAGCTAGCAAATAAGACGACAGTGCTCCCAACAAACGGTGCCGCTGATATCGCTCGCAGTACCGGACTTGATGTGGCTTCATTTAATGCCTGCCTTGCTACACAAACACCGGGTGATAAAGTGACAGCGTCTCTTACCGACGGCACAACAGCTGGGGTTCAAGGTACGCCTTCGACATTCATCGTAAAGTCAACACGAAAAGGATATGAGATCGTCGCAGCACTTGATGGTGCGCGAGAATATCGACTCTTTAAAGCAGCCGTCGATCAAGCACTTAAATAACATTGTCGTACGATACCAATAATAAAAGCGCCCCTCGGCGCTTTTATTATGTATTGTTGTGGTTATTTTACCGTACTTCAAAACTTGCACGCACTATTGCTGTCACCTTCTTCTCAACCGTAGACGTATCATATGATCCATAATCTGACACATCAGTACTATTCTTTTGTGTCACCTGAAATACTCCTTGGGATGCATCTTGAATACCTCCAATAGCGTCTCCTGCGCTTTTCGCTATCGCATCTGCTCGTTCTTTTGCATTTGCTGTGGCAAGAGAGAGGAGTTCAACACGAAGGTCGGCTAGCTTTGTATAGAAAAAGTCTACCGCAGTAGTTTGTATTGAAGCACCTTGAGTACTCAGCGCTGATGGAGCATTGAGCGATAGGTCTTTGATAAGAGTCACATCATTTGATTCGACAATAATTGTCTGTGTAAGATTATATACATAACTACCACTACATTGCTGGCGTCCAAAGTTGTCATACATCACCTGGTTCTGTGACTGACAAAGCACATTCGACACAATTGGCTGCACGGTAATCTGTGTACCTTCTACACCACGGTTTACAAGATACTTCGCAGCAATTTCTTGTGCGTCTCGTATTTGTTTTGACACAAAGACGACAGATGCTGGTTCCGCTTGTTTGGTAATAGTAAATGTCCACTTTCCTGCGTCACTTGTAACGATACGCTCTGCACTTCCTGTCACTGAAATAGTATTCCCGTCATGTAACCCTGCGATACCCCCAGCAATGATTGACGAGCTTGCAATCAGAGCGATTGAAGCCATAATCCCCACGGCAACTATATTATTCTTTAACAATTCTTGTACTGTATTCATATACTCAGTAGTATATACACAATAACCCTTTACAACAACCATAATCAATTGTAGGATTACGAATGGAAGTTATCTCTGTCACATAGCCAGTTACCAGATCGCTCCCATAACATCAACCATTTTTACTGAGGATTTGACAATGACGTTTGGCACCGCAGAACTGGGTGTAGTAGCACCCGCAACAGCAATAGCTGTACCTCCCCCCCCTCCTGAGAAGAAGCGGGCTACGCCCAAAGTGCTCGCAGAAGCGCTGAAAACAGGCCTTTTGGGTGGACTCTCCTTTCTGGTCAAATCGACCACGGATGGTGCGTTCAACAGGAAGAGCTACCGCCTCGTCAAGGGGGCAGCCATCTCAGTCACTCTGACTGATGACAAGGTTGAGTTCACTGCTGGCTACATCATGGAAATGATTTACGGCAGTGAGACCGAGCGGCGTAACTTCACGTTTGAAAGTGACGGCCCGGGGAGTGCGCAAGCACTTCATGAGTGGGCCCTGCTTGACGAAGCCGACCGGAATCACTCTGACCTGCGCAATGTCAAGCTGTTCACCCCGTTTGACTTCCTTGATAAGCTCAGGCTGCAAGAGCTCAGCCAGGTGGCCGAAGATGCGTTACGGCGCAACCTTTTTGCCGAACTGACCTTTTACGTGAGGCCCAACACTGGACAACTTTCAGGTTCACCAGTCAGGACAACCATGAAGTTGTTTCCGCTCACCCAACTGACAGGTGTCAAGGTTACCTCGGGATGGGTCGCCTTCATCCTTGATGGCATTCCCCACCGTACCGACAACCTTCCGTCGTTTGAGGCATTTATTGCCTGGATGCTGAGCAGCCCAGCCGCGCAGCGTTTACCCTTTTCGCCCCACAAAGACGACAAGGGCTTGTGCGGCCCTGCGAAAGCAGTGCTGAAAATACCTTTCGGGGTGGTTGCCATCGAAAAGAACTGACAAGTTCGACCAGTGGAACGACCTCGGTCACCCCACCATTACAAATGCCCCTTCGGGGGCATTTATCTTTCTCTATATACTTTATATATCTCGTTGAACGTCTGTCACATGCTCTTGTGGTTTTACTTTTTCATACACCTTCACAATCTTTCCTCCTTCGTCTATTAAGAAGCTTTGTCGCTCTATACCCATATACTCACGCCCCATAAACTTTTTAAGCCCCCATACACCGTAAAGCTGACACACAGACGTGTCTTCATCTGCCAAAAGTGGAAATGGTAGCTTAAACTTATCTGCAAACTTTTTATGAGATGATACAGAGTCTTTACTAATACCAAGCACTACAAGCCCTGAGAGTTTGAGTGCCTCGTATGAATCTCTAAATGAGCACGCCTCCGTTGTACACCCCGGAGTGTCATCTTTAGGGTAAAAATAAATAAGTACTTTTTTACCTCGATAGTCGCTTAAAGAGTGCTGTTTTCCATCTTGGTCGTATAAAGAAAAATCTGGTGCTTGTATGCCTGGTTTCATAATCATATATCCATAGTATCACACCATAGATTACGCACACTTTTTACACAATCCATATATTTCTATTGAGTGCGTCGTTGTGTTTTTAAACTGCTTGCTCTTTTTAAGCATTTTCTGAATTGCGCCATCTACTGACACTCCTTCTATTTTTTCTATAGTTTCGCATCTACCACAGACGATTTGATGTGATGCTCGACCAGTTTCTAATTCAAAATGTGCATGACCGTGGTTAAAGTCCAACCGTCGTAAAAGACCTGCTTCGTGAAGCGAATTCAAGTTACGGTACACCGTCGCCTGGTCGATGTTTTCTTTTGCGCGCAACGTGACAACGAGGTCGTATACCGTGATTGGTTGCTTCACCTTTGCTATCGCACCTAAAATAAGAAGCCTATGATCAGTGACTCGCAGCCCTGCTTCTTGTACCATTGTAATGAGTTCATCTCGTGAGTATGTCGCCATACACCCAGGATATCATATGCGAGTCATTTGCAAAAATGCCTCTCCTCACGTAGACTATGCACATGGAATCATCTCTCCTTATTACTCTTGTATCAGCACTTTCGCTTCCACTTTTGGCCGTTGTGGGCATTCTTCTTCGGCGCCAATTGTTTACTGGAACTTTAAAATATATCTTACTTTGCTGTGGAATGGCGCTTGTACTCTTTACGGTTATACAAACGTTTATTGAGCACGGAGAAGACTTTGGGCTTGCAGATATTCTTGTCAGTGTTATTACTGCTCTCATTACCTTATTTATTCTTGCGAAATTTAACCACAACCATGCGCACAATGAAGGTGGTGCGAAAGGCATCGTGATTAGCGAAGCATTCCATTCTCTTATTGATGGTGCTGTTATTGGTGCGACGTATTTAGTAAGCCCACTCCTTGGTAGCGCCGCAACCATAGGTATTGTCGTTCATGAACTTCCTAAAATGGTAGGTACGCTTACCATATTCCGATCTCTTGGGCTATCACTACAAAAAACAATTGTCTATGGAGTCCTCGCTCAAATAGGATCTCCTGTCGCTGCTACATTTATCTATCTCCTTGGCACAAAGCTTAACCATGAGCAATTTCACTCATTAGAATTAGCGAGCGTGTCCTCGCTTGCTGCAATCATATTGTGGATTGTATACCTAGAAACTCGCTATCACGCCCGCCGTTCACACCACCACTAGATCTTGCTTTTGTACAGGGTTGTGATATCATACCTCTGTTCACGAGATCCCCTTGTGAACATTGTACAAACAGGAGATGCAATGCAAAATCGGTTCGTTCCGAAGACAAAGAAGAAAAATCATGGCC
>CAYWTC010000018.1:0-11295 GCA_964461165.1 uncultured Candidatus Saccharibacteria bacterium
ACAAAGGAGACAGCTTATCTTATTAAAGAAGGGTGTGGGGCAGAGCTTGTTATTGACGAGCGATTAAGAGAGTTTGATACAGGGGTTTATGCTGGTAAAAGTATTGATGAGTTTCATAAGGCGGAGCGTGACCTATTGAAAACCCTTGATGATAAGATTCCAGGAGGTGAATCTCATCGAGATATTATGAATCGTGTCATGGCTGTTCTGCATGACTGTGAAAAGAAATATGAAGGCAAGACCATTCTCATGGTAATGCATGGGGGTCTATTGTGGATGATGGAATCTGCGGCGAAGTTACAAACAGACGAAGAGATCATGGAATACATGCATGCCAGAGAAGATGTAACACCAGCGAATGCGCATGTTATCCCTGTTAAACCACTCCTTGTTCCTCGTGACAATACAGGTGCAATAAACCTTCACCGTCCCTATATTGACGAGGTTAATCTTTCCATTGACGGAAAGATATATAAACGCATTCCAGATGTGTTTGATTGTTGGTTCGAATCTGGCTCAATGCCATTTGCATCTCTTCACTATCCATTTGAGAACAAGGAAGTCTTTGATAAAAGTTATCCAGCTGAGTTTATTGCAGAAGGGGTAGATCAGACGCGGGGTTGGTTTTACTCACTCATTAACTTGGGTGTTGGGCTCTTTGATAAAGCTCCGTACAAACATGTGATTGTAAACGGATTTATCATGGCAGAGTCAGGTACGAAACTCTCTAAGAGTGAGAAAAACTATACCGACCCCGTGCTCTTGGTGGAAAAGTATGGAGCAGATGCAATGCGCTACGCTCTACTTTCAAGTCCGGCAGTAAAAGGAGAGAATCTTATCTTCGAAGATGACACTGTTGGTGATGTATACAAAAAACTTATTTCTCGTCTTGAGAATGTGGTGCAGCTGTACGAAATGAATAAGCCGGTAACGGTAGAACCAAAAGCATCATCAGATGATGTTCTCGACCAGTGGATGGTTAGTCGTATTCACGAACTTGTGAAAGATTCAACGGCTGGATATGAAGAATATAAGCTAGATGAAGCAACACGAGGTATTGCAGATATTATCGATGATATTTCTGTGTGGTATACACGTCGGTCGCGTGAGCGTCTCAAAGGAGACGTTGGTGTAGAAGCACAAATGCAAGCGTATGAGACAATCACGTATGTATTGCAAACACTTTCAAAAGTCATGGCACCAGTTATGCCGTTCATCGCAGAGCGTGTCTACAAGCAGACGGGGGGTTCTGCTGAGTCAGTGCACTTAGAGAGTTGGCCACAGGTTGGAAGTATTGATGAGAAAGTAGTTACAGCGATGAAAGATGTACGTAACGCAGTGTCGCTTGGGCTCATGAAGCGAACAGAAGAAAAAGTAAATGTGAAACAGCCGCTTCGGTCGGTGATACTCAAAGAGTCTATTGACAGTCAGTATTTTGACCTCATTAAAGATGAGTTAAATGTGAAAGAGGTTTTGATCGATGAGTCTCAAGAATCAGGCGTGTCACTAGATGTGACGATGACAGAAGAGCTTGTAAAAGAAGGTGATGTTCGCAAACTCATTCGTGCAGTGCAGGATATGCGAAAACAAAAAGGATTAACACCTGGGGATGAAATTGTGCTCACACTTTCATCCGAGGATAATCTCGGAGACCTCTCACTTCTTATGAGTACATGTCGTATTACCAAAATACAAGAAGATGCCACTCTTGCTGAAAACAAGATTGAACTCTCCGCGGGAGCTGTATACTTCTCAATCCTCTAGTGTTTGTTGTATAACACCCGTCTCGATGTCCATAGAAAAGTACACAACGAAAGCTATTGTTATCACGTGGTATGACCATGGAGAACATGATAGGTCGTACAAAATGTTGACACGAGATTTTGGTGTCATTGTTGCACATGCCAAAAGCATTCGTAAACTCGAAAGTAAGTTGCGGGCACACATGTCACTCACGTCTGAGGTTATGGTTACTTTGGTGAAAGGAAGAGAGTTGTGGAGACTTGTCGGTGCAGAGGAGGTATCTTCTCGGAACTCATTTTTCCACGAAGTCATACCACTCATTGGAAGATTTATTCAAGGTGAAGGTACACACAAAACGTTGTACGACAAACTTATCGAGCTCTCAGACAGAGGTGACACGTATGACGCTACAACAAAACGCCTCATGATGTATTTTATTATTTTGGTATCACTTGGATACGCAGACGCACGAGTCGCAGGTGCTCGAGATCTAAAAGAGTACCTTTCATGGTCTGTCGACGAAATGTACCCACTTGTGGTACTTCGGTATGAGGATATTCGTCAGCATGTGTATATGGTACTCAAAGAAATGCAAATGTAGCCAGGTGTGCTGCTATACTAGGTATATATGAATGATGATGTGACACCTCTTGATCAAGCGGAACGAGGTCTCTATGATCCAAAAAACAAAGTAGCTGAGCCATACCATCACAGCTCTGTTGGTAAACCTGTTTCCTCAGGGTCTTCAACATGGGGAGAAACGACGCGTGTAATTACACCATCTTCCCACGGCGATGCATCATCGTTTGCCCAATGGTTTTTAGTATTTTCAGTGTGTGCACTGTTGGCAGCTTTATTGTTTATGGGGTGGAGGGTTATGTCCTCGCGAAATGTGGTGCAGGGGGCGTCGATTGATATTGCCGCAGACATAACGCCATATGTAGAAGGAGGCGAAACAGTGCCACTTGCAGTCACTGTGCAGAATAGAAATTCTGGAAGCTTGGTAGCTGCGACGATTACCGTCTCATACCAAAAAGGAGTTGGTGAAAATGATGAGGAAGAGCGTGTCACTCTTAAAAAAGAAATTGGCGATATAGCGGAGAACGAATTCAAGAGAGAAACATTTGATGTTGTCCTTTTTGGAAAAGAGTCGGACTCTAGAGATATTTCTATTAAGGTTGATTATAAAGTACGAGGTTCAAATGCAGTCTTTACCAAAACGTCCCTCGCTTCTGTTGTATTAAAAACACCACCACTATCAATCTCTATTAAAGGCCCAGAGACATTATCAAGTGGCCAGCTTGGAGTTTTTATCGTTACGGTTAAAAATAATACAAGCACCACAACAACAAATAATAGTGTTAAGGTCACCTTTCCGAACTCATTTGTGCTCACAGAGGTAAGCCCTGCGCTTACGGGGAGAGATATGGTATGGGGTATTGAAAAACTGCTCCCGGGAGAAAGTGATACGTTTACAGTCTCTGGTACCTTCAGCGCTTCATCCGGGGAAAGGCTTGCTGTACGAGGTGTCGTTGGTTCTAAGGGTGGATCGTTTAACGATATCGGCATAGTGTACTCGAGTGAAGTTTATGATCTTACAATACGCACGTCACCACTTCGTGTTACGGTAACAGGCGAGACCGAACGAGGAAGTACAAATAGTGTTCGTTATGGAGACAGGATGATATTTTCAATATCATATGAAAATATTGGAAGTGAGTTGTTATCAAACGTTTCTCTCACTACGGCATTCGCGGGGAATGCAGGAGTTCTTTCAGGTATTACGCTTCCTGACGGGTACTACAACTCTGAGACACAGGAGGTTGTTATCGACAAGGCGACAAACAGAGAATTATCTAGTGTGCGACCAGGAGACAAGGGGACATTTAGAATTTTTGTGCCGCTTGTTGAAAAAGGAACAAACTCTCCGACAATAACAGTAACGACAACAGGCGAGGCAACTCGTGCAACGGTAAAAGATGTTGTGACTCAGGCATCTAAAAAGTGGGTGGTTGAAGGTTCGGCCGCTCTGTCTGGATATACAATATATAAAAACTCAATGCTTGGAAGTACGGGGCCTGTGCCACCGCAGGTCAATATGACAACAGCTTACACTGCTCACATTGTTGCTTCTGCTCAAAATGAACTTACTGGCACTAAGGTAGTATTTACACTACCAGCCTATGTTTCGTGGGGGAACAAAACAAGTGATAGTTCTCGTGTCGCATATGACAGCCGTACACGAACAGTTACATGGACGATCGGCGGTATTGCTTCTGGCGGGTCTGCAACAGTTGACGTACTCCTTCTTGTGAAGCCTTCCCAGACACATATTGATCAAGCTCCGGCAATAACCTCAGGCCTCACCTTAGAAGCCACCGAGGCTGATTCTCGTGCCCGTTTAAGGGTCGGATCATCTGCGCTTACAACGGCGATATTTGGTGAGGCCTGGGGAGGTGTTGATGTTGCGCGTGTCATACCATAGCAGCAGTATGTATCCTATGATAGGATAAGGACATATGATAAACAGTATGAATATTTCTATTTCGTCAGGAAGTATCGTTAAAGTCCTTGTGTGGGTAACATTATTTACTGGCCTCCTTTATTTGTCGGATGTCGTTATTGCTCTTTTGGTGGCTGTCGTACTCGCCTCTGCAATAGAAGCCCCTGTGCGTTTTTTTATGAAGCGAGGTATTCCTCGAGGGCTTGTCGTGAGCGGGATGTTTGTTGCCCTTATTATTATCTTTGGAGCTATTGCGTTTATTTTTATACCACCACTTGCAGATGATATAGCACGCTTTATTAAGACGCTGCCAAATATTCTTGAATCAGTACGTGTCTTTGGAAAAGACCTTGGGTTTAAGGACGCAGCAGCAGCATTGCAAGATCTCTCTCGAGATATTTCAAAGGGTCAAATTTTAACAACACTTAAAAATGCACTTCTTGGAACTGGTGGTTTTTTTGCGACAACAGGTGCAGTTATATCAGGTATTATTAATGTAGTACTTACGTTTGTTCTCGCATTTTACTTAGCTCTTGAAGATCGTGGGGTGCAAAAGTTTCTACGTCTTGTCGTTCCAAAAGGGCAAGAGGTATATGTAGAAGATCTCTGGTCTCGTGCACAGCACAAGATCTCAATGTGGATGCAGGGCCAAATGCTCCTCTCACTTTTAATCGCACTCTTGGTGTACGTTCCAATGCTTGTTCTTGGTATGCCATACGCTACATTGCTCGCGCTGTTTGCTTTCTTTGGAGAGTTAGTACCGGTGGTTGGTCTTACACTCGCCACACTTCCAGCACTTCTCATCGCATGGGTACATGGAGGTCTTCCAATGCTTGGTGTCGTCGCACTTATTTACTTTATTATTTCACAGCTCGAAAATCATATTCTGTACCCTAAGGTGATGAACAAACTTGTTGGTGTGCCTTCGGTTATTATCATCATCGCAGTTGTGATCGGCGCAAAGCTCGCAGGGTTATGGGGTGTGATTTTGGCAGTACCACTTGCGGCAGTTGTTATGGAGCTCGTGAGTGATTTTGAAAAACGAAAACAAAATCATGTCGGATAAGTTGCCTCCATTTTATATCACGACAACGCTCCCGTATGTAAACGCAGAACCACACATTGGTCATGCGATGGAATTTATTCGTGCAGATGTTATTGCTCGATACAAAAAGTTGCTTGGGTGTGATGTATTTTTCAATACCGGGACTGACGAGCACGGAACAAAGATTTTAGAGGGAGCAGAAAAAGAGGGGATTCCTGTACAAGAGTATGTAGATCGCAATGCTGCACGATTTAAAGAGCTGTTTCCAAAGCTAGGCATTAGTGAAGATATTCATTTCATTCGTACAACTGACAATGTTCACATTAAAGCTGCTCAAGAAATGTGGAAGCGTTGTGATGCAAATGGTTATATCTACAAAAAAGAATACGAGGCAAAATATTGTGTTGGTTGTGAGCTGTACAAGACAGATAGTGAGCTTGAGGGTGGCAAGTGTCCGATTCATCCAAATCGTGACATTGAAATTATTAAAGAAGAAAATTACTTCTTTGCGTTTTCAAAGTTAGAGAGCAAGCTGAAAGAGCTTTACAAAAATAACCCAACGCTCGTTATCCCAGACTTTCGTTTTAATGAAATAAAAGCATTCGTTGATCGTGGCCTTGAAGACTTTTCTATTTCGCGTTTGAAGTCAAAGATGTCATGGGGTGTACCAGTACCAGGAGATGATGATCATGTGATGTACGTGTGGTTCGATGCGCTCACGAGTTACATTTCGACACTCGGATGGCCTGACGCAGTAGGAGATTATAGATATTGGAAAGAGGGAACGCCAGTACAGTATTGTGGAAAGGACAATCTTCGTCAGCAGTCTGCTATTTGGCAGGCGATGCTTCTAGCAGCAGAACTTCCAGCGACACACAACATTATCATTGATGGGTTTATTATTTCTGGTGGACAGAAGATGAGTAAGTCTATTGGGAATGTGATCAACCCATTTGATATTCTTGAGATGTTTAAAGACGTGACTGGTTATCCAGAAGATGTGCTTCGGTTTATTCTCACGCATGAGGTATCTTCATTTGAAGATGGAGACTTAACCATAGACTCAATTAAAACTGCATATACCGCACACCTTGCAAACGGAATCGGGAATCTCACAAGTCGTATCATGAAAATGATTACTGTGAATAACATAACTGGTATAGAAATTCCAGAAAGTAGTTGGGCTGATGAGTATATATCAGCACTTGAATCGTACGATACGAATAAAGCAATCATTCTCGTTATGAGAGAGGTACAGTCACTTGATGAGTATATTCAATCAACTGAACCTTTTAAGTTAATTAAAACAGATAAAGAAAAAGCAGAAGCTATATTACGAGAGTGTGCTGCTCGTCTCTACGGAGTCGGTAGAATGCTAAATCCATTTTTACCAAAGACATCTCGTTTGATAAAGAGTCTTGTACAAGAAAACAAGATGCCAGAAAAGCCTTTGTTTGCAAGGCTTGCATAGCGTTTTATGGATTGACGTATAATCGTCGTGATAGTATGTGTGAAGGAGGTATTTGTCATGAGTACTTATTTATCACGTATCTTCCATGCTACGGAAGCTTTCCTTGCCAGGCTTGGTGAAGGACACGGGGTATCTCTTGTTGGGAACCCACCACCGTCAGACCAAAATCCTTCAGGTGTGGACGAGGTCCGGATTGTCTTTCGGGGAGAAGTTGTGGCGCGTCTATTGGTGCACGGCCCCCATCTTGGTCCGGCAATTGCGACACCGTATACGGTTCCAGATGGGTATTCGTTCGTGAATCACACGCACAAGCTTCTGAAGGCGCTGCCGCCATCGTAACGGCTGCCTCTTTTTGGAAAAGGCCCCCACGGGGTCTTTTTTTATTTACCAGCGAAAGGTACACTGGTGAGTAATGAACTATTTGTATATTGATGTGCACTCTCATATTCACGATAAAGCTTTTGACTCTGATAGAGACGTTTTATTGCGTGAAATGAAAGAGTCTGGGTGCGCCACGATTACCGTTGGCACAGACTACGAAGAAAGTCGCAAGGCTCTTATGTGTGCGGAGCACTACGATAACGTGTGGGCGACGGTTGGTCTGCACCCCGTTGATAATCGTGAAGAGGTTTTTATAAAAGACGCATACAAGGAGATGTTACTTCATCCTAAAGTAGTTGCTCTTGGGGAGTGTGGGCTCGACTATTTTCATATTAAAAATATTGCGACAAATAAAGATGCAGAGGTCGACCGACAGCAGCGTCTTTTTATTGAGCAGATCGAGCTTGCTGTGGAGTGTGATAAGCCGCTCATGCTACACGGCCGCCCTGATCAGGGTATGGATGCGTATGAGGATATGCTTTATATTTTGACAAATGCTAAGAAAAAGTATGGAAGCAGGCTTCGAGGTAATGCCCACTTTTTTGTTGGCACGCCAGATATTGCGCGTCAGTTTTTTGATCTTGGTTTTACGGTATCTGTCTCGGGTGTGGTGACATTTGCTCCAATGTACGAAGAGCTTCTGCGAAGCGCTCCACTTGATATGATACACGCAGAAACAGACAGTCCGTACGCGACGCCAACCCCTCACAGAGGAAAGAGAAATATCCCATCATACGTCCAGTACGTGTATGAAAAAATTGCAGCCAGTAAAGATGTAGATATTGAAACCGTCCGCCAGCAGCTTATAAAAAATGCTGAACGAGTGTTTAGTATTTCATTGTAAGTGTATATACATGAAGTTTTCTTTTGAACCACACAACGTAGAGAAAGCAGCGACTACTTTTAATGCTCTTGCACAGCAAGAAGCAGAAAGCTATCTTCAAAGTAAAGGTATTATCTCATGCGCTGCTAGAATGGAACCATTCGTGGCATCGTTGAATGATGAAGAAAAAAGTCGTTACATATTTATTCACGAACAGATGAAATCTCTTGAACAGGGACTTCAGAAAGTCTCTGCGGTTAGTCGATTGCGTTCTATAAGCCAGCTAAATGGGAAAACAATACCCGGACAAGAGCGTACGGATGATGTGTACCGCGTGCCACCATTTCACTCGCGTTTTGAACATTCAGAGCTTATCGCTGCATATATACAGTTTGTTGGTGCGCGTTTAGCAATTACCCCACACGAGCTAAAGCCTGTGGTTGCGGCTGCGTGGATGCACGACACGGGGCACTCAGCCTTCTCACACCTTGGGGATGATCTTTTAGTAGAACGTGGACGTCCAGCCCACGAAGATCGTTCAGTAGCCCACCTGGAGGACTCAGATATTCAAGAACTTTTCATGCATGAGAAAGTGGAGAGGGGTGATGTAGAAGGGTACATACGAGAAACGCGTGGCGCCCTTGGAGCACTTCAAAGTATTTGTGATACGTTGTCATATCTCACATTTGATACTGCTATGGCAGGCAGGCATGAGTCTCTGAAAGATGAAGGAAGAGGGCTTCTTATGGATATTGAAGGTATCGACACAGATAAAAACATGCTCATAGTTAAAACACCTCACCTGTGGCAAGAGTTTATAGAGTTACGAGCAACGATGTATCACGACGTATATTTTCACCCAGTTAACAAACGAGCAGATGAAGCGATGCGTCAACTGCTTCGTATCGCTCTTAATCGTCGACTGATAACGCTTGACGACATAGAGCATGGCACAGATATTGATCTGAGAATGACGCTACAAAGTCTCGTACAGCATGATCCGGGTGCGCAGAAGTTTTCTGGTCGCGCTAGTGAAGGCCAGCCCTTAGAGGAATATAGAGATTTGTTTTCTATGTCGTGCGGGTTTGACGCTTCTGGGTGGCAGCGGCAAGAATTTGATACGAAAGAGCAAGCGTTACGTGCACTCGGCATGTTGTCTCCACAGGTGATCGCCTCATCGTTTATGACACAGCCATTTGACTACACTCGTAAGACTATTAAACTTTGTGAAAAGAAAGGTGATCAATTATACGAACACACCATTTGCGCCAAGGAGACAACGCTTCGCGATGAGGACACAAAATATGTCATTTATTTTTCACAAAGTTAAATAAAGTGCCATAGACAGCACCAAGACTTCGCCAGAGGAGGAGACCTTTCTTTTTGCCTAAAAGTGTTGTATAATATGCACCTATGACTGAAAATAATGAAACCACAGTAGATAGCCGAGTGTATGAAGTTTCTTTCATTTTTGATAATAAATTGGAAGAATCTGCGGCCCTTGAGAAAGCTGAACACCTCAAGACATCTATTGCTACCCTAGGAGGTAGCTTCATTTCAGAAGAAGCTCCGTATATGCGCGAGCTTGCTTACGAAATGATTCGAGTTCAGAACAATATTAATGTTCGTTTTAATGAAGGTTACTTTGGATGGATTAAGTTCGAACTCGCCCCATCGAAAGTGCTTGAGCTTGAGAAAGGTTTGAAGCTCGATGAGCAGGTCGTCCGTCACGTTGTTGTTGCAACAGTAAAAGAAAATACTGTCTACACAAAGCGAGCGCCTGTTGTTAAAGCAGAATCACTTATCAACAACCCAGACGATACTGTCATCGACACCACTGTTGAAGACATTGTTGCCCCGGTAGAACCTGCTGTCATCGCTAGCGAAGAGGTAAAATAAGAATTACACTAGTATTTTAGAGGCATTTAAAATCTAACTGTATATAATCTAATATCTATTCCTATGTATCTCAACAAAGTATATCTTTACGGAAACCTTACTCGTGACCCAGAAATGAAGTCACTTCCAAATGGAACAAAAGTTACATCATTCTCACTTGCAACAAATCGCATCTATAAAGATGCCTCAGGTGCAAAGCAGGAGCAGGCAGAGTATCACAATATTGTTGTATTCGGTCGCCAAGCAGAGACAAGCGCTCAGTACCTTAAAAGAGGCCAGGGCGTTATGATCGAAGGACGTATTCAAACACGAAGTTGGGATGATAAGACCACAGGAGAGAAAAAGTATCGTACAGAAATAATCGCCGACGGGGTACAGTTTGGACCAAAGGGTGGAAGTGGTAGCGGAGAAGGGTACACACCTTCATCATCTCCTAGCACAAGTACGCCAGCACCTGCTGCGCCAGATCTCGACACAATTGATTATGGAGATTCTAATATTAATGTCGACGACATCCCGTTCTAGATTTTAAAATCAGTAAGAAATAAAACGACTGACCAGTAACTACAAACTATTAACTAACTTATGAAACAAGACTACTTTAATCAAAACAATATTAAGTTTATCGACTATAAGGACACAGAGATTCTTGTAAAGTTTCTCAATCCTCATGCTCGTATTCTTAATCGTCGCAAGACGGGCTTAACTGCAAAAAATCAGCGAACACTCGCAAATGCAATCAAGCGTGCTCGCTTCATGGGGCTTCTCCCATACGTTTCTCGCTAATAAGGCATATAAAAAAGACCACGGTTGCTCCGTGGTCTTTTTTATGGCACCCGTATAGTGGTTTGTGTTTTGACTAGTGCTTTTTGTCAAAAGTGTTATTTTTTGGTAGTATGATACCTATCAACTAATTAGGAGTAACTATCAACTATTGTATGCATCCAAAAAAAGAACGAACATTTGTTATCTTAAAGCCTGATACCATTCAGCGTGGCTTGGTTGGAGAAATTATTTCTCGTTTTGAGCGTATCGGTCTTAAAATTGTTGGCATGAAAATGCACATGGCGGACGAAGCTAAGCTGTGGGAGCACTACAACAAAGATGACGCATGGTTCCTTCGTAAAGGTGAGAAGATCGTAGAGAATCGAAAGGGTCTTGGCCTTCCTGTTGAAAAAGAAGCGATTGAATATGGAAGAGACATTATCGGTGTTGTTGTAAAGTACATGCGAGCAGGGCCAGTAGTATCACTCGTTATCGAAGGTAATAGTGCTGCGAACGTCGTCAAGCGTTTGGTTGGTGGAACAGAGCCAACAACAGCTGACTCAGGTACTATTCGTGGTGACTTCGCTCTTGACTCATACTACCTCTGTGATGTCGATGGAAGTCGAGGTTTGCGAAACCTTGTTCACTGTACCGACCTGGCTGAT
>CAYWTC010000019.1:0-5996 GCA_964461165.1 uncultured Candidatus Saccharibacteria bacterium
TCTAGCAAGAAAAACCACGAGCCCGTCCGAAGAGACTTTTTTTGACGAATAAAATCTCCTGAGGAAGATCACCCTACTGGGGGCACACAATAATAAGACCGGAGCAGTTGCTCCGGTCGTTCGGTCAATAAACTTCGACCGCTCAAATCAATCATTCGCACTCCGAAAGAAATGCGTTGTGCCCTGCATATTCTCTCTGCCATCTGGCATGCGATACACATCCCATCCGAGATACACCGCAAGGTCATACCTCATGATGAGCAGGTACATCACAAGCGGTACGGGGATCGTAACGGTGAGGCGCAGCCCTTGGCGCAAAAGTGCTATCTTCTCACCGAAGAATCGCTCATGCACTGTTTCAAGTGGTGCGACATGCACGACACCGCGAAACAGATATATGAACGTAGTCACTCCTGCAATATAACTTGCGCCGATATACATATTGAAGAGCCGTAGCCGATTAAACGGCAAGTATCCGATCCACCACAATGCCTGATACGTTGTCACAAAGACAAGGAGCGCTCCTGCACTCAGGATGAATACCTTCTGTAGTAAAGAAAGGCACCCGACCCGAAACAAGAATGACTGTCCTTTGTGAGTGTGTGCAAAGTTATAAACAAACACACCACAGCATGTCAAACAATACAAGGTGAAGAAGAGCTTCCACGGCCCAATATCTATCAAGAGAAACTTGATCACATCCTGAGGTGCTTCAAGCTTTTCAAGCAGAACAAGCAGCACATGGGAGTTGCTTACATTTGTTCGGTTCAGGTACGCCATATACAGGCCATACACGACACCTGCAACACCCAGAACCGCCAGGAGGCGCAGTCTCTTTTCTTCAGCGGAAAGAGGTCGCATTTCGGAATGATCGGCATGCACCATCATCGTCTCCTCAAAAAACTGGTTTCTTACAGATATTGCAAGATATGCGCATATCCTAGCAAAAATTGTTGATAATTAAAAAGAACATCTGCGCCAAACCTATCCACAGAAATAGTTGACAGTATAGTATTAATATTGTAGTGTGATAGTAGCTGTTCACCAGCATTTCATTAACCCCTTTTCAGGAGACCTATCCATGAGTAGTCATGAGCCGCCTCCAGAAGAGGCAGACCTGCAACTACGTGGTGTGATACGCTTCCTGCAAGCAGTGCTCACAGGCACCGGCTTCACGAAGTATGCACACTTTCTGAAAGGTAGTGTCTACATGCCATCACCAGATGATGAGCGTGGCGACTATACCACCACAGAAATACTACCTGTCCCAGGTGGGATCACAGAGCTTTCGGCAAACGAGAATATCTTTGCCATCCCAGCCCATATACCACCACCTCAGGAAGTTCTGCGGTGGACGCCTGATGTAGCTTCGCTACATCAGGCGTCACCACCCAAAGCAGTCGTACCAGCAGCATGTGTCGGGGCTTCTAATGATGAGACATTTATCATCAAAGAACAGTCCCTGGCGCCCACACTCACTGCGTCACACGCCGTACACACGACGTCTCGCACTGTGCAAACGGTCGCGAAGCAGATGCCTGAGCGAGGTCCGATCCCAGCACCTGTTGGTATAGGCCTCATCGCATGCGCGATACTGATTGGTATATGGATACTTGCGCCCACGGGGAGCAAAGATGTCTCACCACCAGTTCAGGCACCGCCTGCTGTCGCACCGAGTGTTCGATGCGAAAAGTGTGCATTCGACTAAGCGCACTCTGTACCCACCCCTTCTCGGGGTGGTGTTTTTATATATAACGAGAGCCATTGACAATACTACATATATAGTGTAGTATGTATTATAGGCGTACATAGTGGATTTCATTATTCACAATGTATTGCCCAAGCGAGGAGCTTCATTTTCGCGAAAAAGTTCCTTACAATTTGTTAGTTTACACACCGATCATAAAGGTCGGAGAAAGTAAGTATGGCAACTGCGCCACCAACTAAAGTTCAACGACTCCTGTACGGAGTCGTTGGGGTTGCGGCGATTGTTGGAGCTATCTTTTATTCCTATGCCTCAATCAAGCGTGCTATTTTTTTAGCAACGCCAGAAGGGCAAAATTTGATGCTCCAACAAGAGCAACTATGGAACGAGGGCGAGGCTATTCGCCTAGAAGCCGAGAAGTTGAGACTTGCATCGAAACTCATCGACGCAGGAAAGCCTCAAGAGGCACAGCAATTGCTGCAAGCGCAAAATCCCGGGCTCGTGCGCAAGCCCTTAATCGGAGCCTTTAAATAGGCAAAGGAGAGCAAAATGACAACACCCGCTGCACCTGCGGCTGCCGAAAGTCACGGACATGGGCACGAAACGCCCGGGTACGTCAAAGCCTTTTGGTGGGCCCTGGTGGTGATCTTGCTAGGCGTGGCGATCAAGTCATTCATGACTGATACGGGGACTGGGCTGGGTAACTTTGGATTGGCAACAGCTCAATTTAGCAACCGAAACCAGGCGTGGATTACGATTGCCCTGGCATTAGCAGGGATAGCTGCCGGCATTTTTGCCGTCAAAAAAGCTGTCAGCTAGCCAAAACATCCACTGAACAGCGGAGGTAGAACTGTTCCGGTGCGTAGCGCATCGTCATCATAGCTACGGAAATGGGAGAAGAGTTCATACCACTCCCATACAACGGGAGAGGTACGTCATTTGTCGCTTTACCAAAGGCCGCAAAAGACGTGGACCATCTCCCGTTTTCTTTTTGCCAGATTGTACACATAACTAAATATTTCACACTCTCACCTCGCATATACTATATATATGCAGTGCATACTTCGTGAAAACTTTCATACCCACCCTCTACTTAATCGCTTATTTGAACTGCACAGTGTGCCAGAAAAAATATATATCGAAGGATCACTCCCTGATGTAACACTAGATGAATACGGAAGATCACTTCCTCGCATACTCACAATCGTCGGAAGTAGAAGCAATACTCCGTATGGTGCTGCTGTTATTCACAAGCTTGTAGATGCCCTTAAAGACTACCCTGTCGTTATAATTTCTGGACTCGCGTATGGCATCGACTCTCTCGCACATACACAAGCACTCGAAAATAATCTCACCACGCTTGCAGTACTTGGTAATGGTCTTACCAAGGAGGTCATGTACCCTGCGAGTCACTATGGCTTATCGCAAGATATTGTACGCCAAGGTGGCGCACTCATATCAGAACTGTCCCCTGACACCCGTGCTGCAAAATGGACTTTCCCAGCGAGGAATCGCATCGTCGCAGCCATGTCTGACGCAATACTTTTAGTCGAAACACAAGAAAAATCTGGCACCTTAATCACAGCGAGGCTTGGACTAGAACTTGGGCGAGATATCGGAGCAGTGCCAGGAAGCATCTTTGAGCCAATGTCACGCGGCACGAATAATCTGCTGCGAGATGGCGCTTCACCCATAACATCCATAGAGGACCTTCTCGAGCTTCTTCATCTTTCACCACGTGAAGACACACCACCAGCTGTAATGCCAGACGATCTCTCACCTGAGGAAAAAATCATTCTCAATCTTCTCGACCACCCATGCTCGATAGATCAGATAACAGCCACAAGCGCTCTCCCGCCAGAGGTAATATTACAGACACTCACACGACTCGATATGAAAGGATACATACATGAGCAATTTGGCGAAGTGAGAAGAATAGTTTAGAATGCAGACCCAAGACGATAGACATGAGACCTGGGGTAGATATGTGAGTTATTATTTGCTTTTTATATCTATCTAATGTCTACTGTCTATCATCTCATATCTAGCTTATGAAGCTCCTCATCGTAGAATCACCATCAAAAGCAAAAACTATTCAAAAATATTTGGGTAGTGAATTTGAAGTGCGTGCATCCGTAGGACATATTCGTGATCTTCCAAAATCAAACAAGAAAGCAATCGATATCGAGGGAGGTTTTATCCCTCACTATGAAATATCGTCCGGCAAAGAAAAAATTGTCAGTGATATAAAAACTCTTGCAAAACAAGCCTCTGTCGTCTTGCTCGCAACGGACCCCGACCGAGAAGGAGAAGCGATCGCATGGCATATACAAGAAGCATGCAAGCTTCCAGGCGCGCGTCGTGTCACCTTTCATGAAATCACCGAAGGTGCGATTAAGGAGGCAATCAAACATCCACGAGATATAGATGAGAACTTAAAAGAGGCTCAAGAAGCTCGTCGTGTACTTGACCGTCTCGTAGGATACGACCTCTCTGGTATTATTTGGAAAAAGGTACGGTATGGACTATCTGCTGGTCGAGTACAATCCCCTGCACTACGCATCGTCATGGAACGCGAACGAGAGATACGTGCATTTATTCCTGTCACATATTTTGTGATTGCTGGAGAGTGGAAGACTGAGGGTAAAATAAAAGAAAGTAAGCGATACTCAATCATACTAGAATGTGTCGAGCAGCCTGCCACAGAAAAAGAAGCAAATCGTATCGTTTCCACTGGCATTAAAGGGACATGGAATGTGACAAATATCGAGGGATCAAATGTGTCTCGATCTCCAAAAGCGCCGTTTACAACGTCGACGATACAACAGACTGCCTCATCTCGACTCGGGTTTTCACCATCACGCACTATGAGCATAGCTCAGAAGCTCTACGAAAAAGGTCTCATCACCTACATGCGTACGGACTCAACCACGCTATCAAATGTAGCACTTGGCGAAATAGCGACCACCATTGAAAATCTTTTTGGCAAACAACTTCTCGAAGTACGCACATATAAAACTCGCGCAAAAAATGCTCAAGAAGCCCATGAAGCAATACGCCCGACGCACGCGAGCACTCGCTACGGCGGCACAACAGACGACGAGAAGAAACTATACTCACTCATTTGGGAACGCACGATCGCAAGTCAGATGGTCGACGCACAACTACGCCGCACAAAAGTTACAGCAAATATTCCGGGGGAAGTTATTCCAGACTTTACTGTCACTGGATCTGTCCTCGTATCTCCAGGGTGGCTCACCGTAGATCCAGATGCTCGTGGTGAAGATGTGCAACTACCAGAACTTTCTATTGGAGACAATTTAGATCTTGTTGTATTAAATGCTACCGAAAAACAAACACAACCACCAAACAGGTATACAGAAGCTGGTCTTATCAAAGAACTAGAAAAACGTGGCATTGGTCGACCTTCGACATATGCTTCTATTATTTCTACCATTGAAGATCGTGGCTATGTAGAGAAGGTAAATAAAGCACTCATCCCAACAGACACAGGAGAAGTCGTGACGACATTCCTCGAGACACATCTTGGAGAATACATCTCTGACACGTTTACTGCCGACATGGAAGAGAAGCTCGACAAGATCGCAAATGGCGAGACCACATATCTCAAAACATTGAGTGATTTTTATGGACCATTTTTGAAGGACGTTAAAAGTAAAGACAAGCTTGAAAAGGCGACGAACCTCGGCGAGGCACCCAAAGACATGCTCTGCCCTGTATGTTCATCAAGCATGGTTATCAAACTTGCAAAAAATGGTAAGTTTTATTCATGCTCCACATATCCAGAGTGTATGGGTGCGCGCAAGCTCGACGGTAATATTATGGAAGGACCAAAATCTCTTGGCCGCAAATGTCCTAAGTGTGGTGATATCGAAGGCAAAAATGGTGGAGGAGAACTCATGGAACGAGAAGGTAGATATGGTAAATTTATCGCATGTTCTAACTATCCAAAATGTAAATACATAGAACAAGACGAAGAGGAGCGCAAGAAAAAACTAACTGGTGTCACCTGTAATCACTGCACTGGAGGTGAAATGGAAGAGCGTCGTGGGCGATTTGGTATTTTTTATGCATGCACCAACTATCCAGATTGCAAACACATCATCAAAACAAAACCAACTGGTCATATCTGCAAAATGTGTGGTGAACTGATGATGGAAGGAACCAAGACAATTCCAGAGCGCTGCTCAAGCAAAACCTGTCCGATGCATAACCCTCACAAATTGGAAGCTAAATAGGGTTTACACAAAATGCGGAGCGCGCCTACGGC
>CAYWTC010000019.1:6006-11171 GCA_964461165.1 uncultured Candidatus Saccharibacteria bacterium
GCTCCGCATTTTGCTATACTAGACCGAACATGATTATCTTCTACATAATCGCGATTATCGTTGTCTTTCTGGGGGTTGTTATAGGACTTCCGGGTGGTGTACATATTAACCCAGTTCTCCTTCATTTCTACGAACCACACATGGTTCTTCTTTTGACGACCTTCCTTCTTACCATGACAGCGACATGTAGTATCATCATTTTCTGGAAACATATTCGTTGGAACGACGCAGTTCGTCTCGCACTCTACGGAATAGCTGCTGGAATACTTGGGGGATATCTCATTGCCATTATCCCCTCAAAAGTTGTCGTTGCCCTCTTCTTTGTTTCTGGTGGCCTGTTTCTGTGGTCGCATTATAAAAAGAAAACTGACCGAGTTCAGAAGTACGGATTATTTTTCTCTGGATTCTGTGTGTCATTTATGCAAGCATTCGGTATATCAGCTGGAACACTACGACGCGCATACCTCCGCTCTCGCGGATATGACTTCGAAGAAATCTATGGAACTATTTCACTTGGATATGCGGCAACTGGAATTAGTATCCTAGCTACCCGAATGAGGCACGAAGATATTCCTCTTTCTATTACATACCAAATTATCATTTTATTCCCGGTTGTCTTTTTGACTATCTGGCTTGGCAAGAAAACAATTCGTCATATTCCAAAAAATATTCAAGACGCCATAGTTATTTACTCTCTGATTCTTTCTCTTCTGCTTGCTGTACCATATTTGTTGAAATAAACCACCAAGGGTTGTATAGTAAAGATATGGACACGTCCCCTACTCGTATTTTTGCTTTGCTACCTAATCTAAGCCAAGAGGATAAAGACCTTATCATTCGAGCTTGCGAGTTTTCTTCGCGAGCACATGCCGGCCAGTTACGAAAATCTGGTGAGCCATATTATAACCACGTATTTGCAACAGGTCTTAACTTGGCAGGTCTTAAAATGGATCCAGATACCATAGCAGCTGGAATCATGCACGATGTACTAGAAGATACACAGATAACAGAAGCAGAGATGAAAGAAGCTTTCGGAGAACATATTACCAAGCTTGTACAAGGCGTCACCAAGCTGGGTAAGCTTCGTTACTCTGGTATGGAGCGACACGTTGAGTCACTTCGTAAATTTTTTATAGCAATGGCGGACGATATTCGTGTCGTCGTCATTAAACTCTGTGACAGACTACACAATATTCAAACCCTCCAATATGTCGACAAGGAAAAGCAGAAACGCATCGCACTTGAAACAATAGAACTCCACGCCCGCCTTGCGGACCGTCTTGGTATGGGGCGCTTAAAGGCAGAGCTTGAAGACGCAGCTTTTCCATATATATACCCCGACGAATATGAAAAGACACGAGACTTGTTTGAATCACTTCGTCCGATCTCTGACGAACAGCTCGAGAAAGTAGTAGAAAAACTGAACGATGAGCTCTCAATATTTGATGTCCATATCGAACGTATCGACTCTCGCATTAAACACCTGTATTCACTCTGGCAAAAACTAAAGCGGTACAAAATGGATCAGAGTAAAATCCACGATGTCATCGCACTCCGTATTATCGTGCCAAATATTCCCGACTGCTATCAAGCCCTTGGTGTAATTCATGGACTCTATCGCCCTGTACCAGGACGATTCAAAGACTATATCGCAGTACCGAAACCAAATGGATACAGATCTCTCCACACGACCATTTTCTCCGGAGATGGTAATACCCTTGAAATACAGATCAGGACAAAAGATATGCACGAAGAGGCCGAATACGGTATTGCATCTCACTTGGCGTATAAAGAAGTTGGCAAGAATATGTCTGAGCAAGAAATTCGTAAAAAAATGGGATGGACAAAAGAACTTTTGGAATGGCAAAAAGACGTAGAGCATCACCAAGAGTTCATGAAGAACTTAAAAACGGACTTTTTTGAAAAACGAGTATTCGTCCTCACTCCCAAAGGTGACGTGATCGACCTCCCCGAAGGCTCAACGACGATAGATTTTGCATATTCTATCCACTCGAAAATTGGGTATCATATTGCTGGTGCAAAAGTAAATGGTAAGTTAGTCCCACTCGAAACCGTACTTCATAACCGTGATGTTATTGAAATAGAAGTAAAAGAAAATGCGGTGCCAAAACGAAAATGGCTCGACCTTGCAAAAACAACGCTCGCAAAACGAAAAATTCGCCAATACATACGCGAACACGGTGGACTCATCGATAAGTTCCTCACAAGATAGACACATCTCTACGTAGCCTGTCTACACTCCGTAGCAACGCACGCATAGTGAATACTAAATCGTAAAATTCTTTACAGAATACAGATCCTCATTTTGTTCGTCTGCCTTTACTTCATCGAGTGACCTATCATCAATACTATCTTCTGTCTGGTCGTACAAATCTTCTTCAATTGCTTCGCTCGAGACTTGCGTAGCAGCACCGTCGACGAGTTCCCGCACTTCATCCTGTGTCATGTCTGGCTGTAAGTGAGTAAGCTCTTCTTCGGTAACTGGACGAACATGTCGAGGGCTAAGGCCTGCATCTTTCAGGTTCTCGATATCATCGTCTTTAAGTACGTCAAACATCCCCTTATGGGTCTTTGCTTCACCGGCTTTTCGAATAGCAACAGAAAGGGCTAGGAGTTCGTCGTATGAGAAATAATCAATCCAAATACGCCCACCTCGTTCACGGGGCTCTATTTGCACCCGTGTCCCCAATGTCTCGGCAAGCCTTTCTTCCATATCGACAACCTCTGGTGTCATGAATACATCTTTCTTTCGAACTTTTTCAAAAGCAATACGACGAGCAATAGACTCTGCTTCGCGAACTGTCATTTTACGCACCATCATTTCCTTAAACAGTGTCATCTGTTCTTGTGGACGATCGATAAGCATAAGAAGAGGTCTTGTATGCCCTTCTGTTATCTGTCCTCGTGAGAGCGCATCAAGAATATCTTGTGGCAACATAAGTATGCGCACCGTGTTTGAGACATATTCGCGACTCTTGCCAACCTTTTTTCCTACCTCAGTCCAGGTAAGCTTAAACTCATCCGCAAGACGCTGAAATGACTGTGCACGCTCTACAGCGTTAAGATCCTGACGCTGCAAGTTCTCAATAATTGCGAGCTCTAGCTTTGCACGACTATCATCCCCTGTACGCACCACAACAGGTACTTGTGATAACCCAGCGAGCTTTGACGCACGCAAACGTCGTTCACCTGCGATAAGTTCGTATTCTACTTTGATACTTCCGTCTTCAAGGGATGTCTCTTGTCGAGACACGACGAGTGGCTGCAACACTCCATACTGGCGAATACTATCTGAAAGTTCGCGCAATCTATCCTGATCAAATTCACGTCGTGGTTGATACGGATTAGGGACAATTTTCTCTGTTTCTATCCAAAAAATTGATTGCTCGATGTGTGCCATAGATGTTTATGAGGAGAGTATATCAGGGATATCCACGAGAGGGTAGTGAGAGTATCTACTACGGATTTATCGTAGCGTGTTCTTTGTGGTCAAAACCTGCCACAAAACTATCATCGGGTACAACAATGCTACATACCCAAACACTACGACAAGTATTTCTACTTCACCACGTTGGTACGAAGAATGTGGTAGCCAACTCCAAAAAGGAAGCAGTCCGTTTGTTACTTCATACACAAAACCAATAAAGATACTACATAACCATATACGAAAAGGTCTCAGATAATCACCATATACAAGAAATGATGTGAGCACACCAGGATACGATAGACTGGTCACAAGCACCTCTGCACCTAGCACAATAACTGCTCCGTACAAGAAGATATCAATTATTTGATTATGTTGTGTCATTGCAAGGAATACACACACAAAAAGAGCACCTAGATATCCTGCGGTGGCTATGCGCTTTTGTGTGCCAGTCAGTCGACGTGTAACCTGCGGAGTAATATAGTACGCGGTAGCAACAGTAAGTCCATATGACAAGATGCCGTTAACTATGAGGTGAGGTACTGATAAGCCCCAGGCATTTATACCTGGTTCAGTGTGTGGGTTTATGTATGAAAAAACACCAAGAGTCCCAAATACAACATCAAAGAAAACTCCCAACACAAGCCCACCAATAGCACTTATACCAATAAACCCCGACAGAGACCGTAAGTAGGGCTTGCCGTACTTGGCCGCACACAACAAAACGAGAAGTTGAACGAAAATAATTATATAAAAATTACTTGGCATATTTTTATTACTTTACACTACTATTTTTCTGCAAAACAAACATTGTTGCCTGCTTGTGCACACGAGACTTATCTGCAAAAGACTCATCAATCTGCGCCATAGGGTCTTCAACTTCTTTTTTCTCAATTATGACAAGACCCGCCCCTCGTATTGCAGACTCTATTTCCTCCGATGTCTTAATAAGATTCTGAACCACAATAGAGCTATCACCTTCTCCTAATCGTATCGGCATCTGCTGATTAGCAAGATGCTCAAAGCCGGGTTCAACCTTGGCAATATTAAATACACCCACAAAATGTCCGTCGTCTTTTAATACACGACTGATTTCTGTAAAAACTTTTTGTGAATCTGGAAAGTACATAACGACATACATAGAGACGACAATATCAGCAGAGCGATTTTCAAGAGGTAGACTTTGTCCATCTGCTACGACAAAGTGTATATCATTATCAGATGTTGCATGCTTGGCTAGCTCAACCATTTTTTCATTAATATCAACCCCTACGACACGGGCAGCTCCCAGGCTTTTTATAATTCGTGCATGCCTTCCTGGACCACAGCCAAGATCTATGACGGATTTCCCTTTAACTCCAATTTTTTCTAGTTCATCAAAAAATGGTTTATCTGTATGACTCATCTGCTCTCGCCGATTAGTATACGCAGTCGCTAGTTCTGGAGAATATTTCATATTCATATATTGAATAGTATACCGCATCAAAGAGCTACAAACGAAAATAAAAAGCCATCCTCTGCCTCTCTGCTGTATAAAAGAAAGTAGCCACGCAAAATATTGCTATGGATATCTTCTTGTCTCACCCGACTCAACTGATTACAGTTTCGTTGGACTGCTAATTTCAACAGACCGATTACGGTCTAAGAAATTTAGTAGTGTGCCGAAGGAGAGACTCGAACTCTCACACCTTGCGATACACGATTTTGAGTCGTGCGCGTC
>CAYWTC010000020.1:0-3514 GCA_964461165.1 uncultured Candidatus Saccharibacteria bacterium
CACTTGGTCCTGCCCTTGGTCAGGCCGGTGTTCAGATTGGTGATTTCGTTAACAAGTTTAACGCTGCGACCGCTGGTCAGCAGGGGCGTATGTCGGTAAAGATCTACGTATACGAAGATCGTACTTACGACTTTGTTATCAAGACTCCAACAGCAACATCTCTTGTCATGAAAGCTGCAAACGTAGCAAAAGGTAACAGTAAAGGAAACGCTGGGACTATATCATCTGATAAGATTCGTGAGATTGCAGAACTTAAACTCAAAGACCTAACAGCACACACTGTAGAACAGGCGATGAAAATCATCGAAGGAACTGCTCGGTCAATCGGTATTAAGGTTAAGTAACAAGAATATATAAAAACAAAACCACCTGCGGGTGGTTTTGTTTTTATAAGGTGGCTATGAACTTCTGTATCAGGTGTGGAACTTCATCTAGTGAGTCATACCTTATAAATTGGTAGTTTGGTTTGTTGATCCCAAGGACCAGTCGTGTAACAAGGGCATCTTTATGTGCAAGGGCGAGCGTTGGTTTGGAAAGTTTTTCTACAGCGACACCCAGTTCATACCCAAGTCCAAGAGCTGGGTAGTCGACGATGGCAATAAAAGCGTCACAAGTTTCTACACAGGTATGAATGTCCCAGAGGTATACGTCTTTGTTTGTTCCTGCTGTTAAACCAACAAAATCAAGAATCTCAAAGTCTTTTCTTAGAATATCTTTCACCCCCCCCACAGCTGTTTTGAAATCCTCTGGCGCTTGGGTTAGTCCGCATCCAATGTAAAGTTTCATACTATTTTTTATGTTTAACACTGTGTTTTTGCTTAAGTTCCCGAATGGCACCCTTCGACACAAAAGATATCTCGGTGCTGTCACGCTTGCTTTTGTCTCGAATGAATCCTTCGATAATGTCTTTATTGTGATATCTACTTTTATCTGCCTTTACTTTTGTTTCTAGTCGTTCAAATACAATTTGGCAAAAACGCTCTCCTGGGTAAAGTTTTACAACTTGTGACTGTGTATTGTTTCGCACGGGAATGACAAGTTGCCCAGAGTACCCGGAGTCGATGATGCCGGTAAGGTCGACAGAGAGACCTTTTCTATTCGTTGAAGACCGTGGGTAGAGAATTGCCATGAGGTCATCAGGAATGCTCACAGCTTCAAGCGTTGACACAAGAATGTGTTCACCTGGTAAAAGCTCAAAGTACTGCCCTTGTTCTAGTTCTATAGTATCAAAGTAGTCTGGTCGTTGCTTTGCAAAGTAATCAATGTTGAGAGCCTCTCTTCCTTTTTTTGTTAAGTGCCATGATTTTGGAATGAGAAATGTAAATCCAAGGCGCATGTCGATGGCATGTGCTTGCACCTGGAATGTATCAAGGGGAGGTGAAAAGCCAATATTTTTGTCACTGATACGTTCTAGAATTTCTTGTTTTGTGAGGATTGACATGGCTATGCGATAACGTCGTATTCTAATAGTACCGTACTCTCCCCAAGAGTGGTACTCGACACAAGCGACATTTTGATGTCTAGTTCTTCTGATAAAAATCGAACACCAGAACCAAAGAGAACTCCTTCAACCGTAAGGTATAGCTTAGTAACCAGACCGTCTTGTAAAAAAGCGGTGTAAATAGACGACCCTCCGCACAGCGCAACTTCTCCCACACCTTCCTTCTCGAGTCGAGACAGAAGCTCTCGCGGTGGCTCATTGGTAACCTCTACACCCTCGTATTGTTTCGTTCTCGACAAGACAATATGTCTACGATCCTTGAAAGGTTTTTTAAATGTTTCGTAGGTTGTGCTGCCCATAATCACTGTCCCAATTTTTTTTGTTGTTGCTATGAAGAAATCCTTGTCTTCTTTACTCGTCCAAGCTGTCGAGATATGATGCGGACTTCTTCCAATAAAACCGTCTGCGGTAAGTGCTGCGATAAGGGTAACTTTCATGGTGACTATAAGACTATCTTAAGGCCAGGTATCGGCTCTCCTGGGTGGTATTGTGCTGTTAAGTTTTCAACAATCTCTTCTGCAAGTGAGATGTCTTTTTTCTCGGCTCGCTCGAATGGTTTCTCTGGAAGAGTAAGGGTGATCTTTGCATGATCCGCTGGCCGCTTCATAAGTTCGCGGGCACCTTCGTAATGAGAGTCGTAAATATGTGCGTTTGAAATCGTATGTGTGTATGTTCCTGGTTTGACGCCGAGCCGCTTGGCAAGAATGCATTGCAAGAGTGCGAACCCTGCAACGTCATGAGGGAATCCAAGGATCATGTCGTTTGAGCGAACGATGTTATGAAGATGAAGCTTCCCCCCGATAATCATAACGGTAAATGAGTACGGGCAGGGGACATTTTTTTTGGTGATACCACCAAGGCCGTCTTGTCCTGGGTCCCACGTTACAACAACACCATGACGAGAGCTCGGGTCTTCTGTCAGAAGGTCAATAAGTTTTCCAAGTTGGTCTCGCCCAAAATGTTTGCGCCATCTGTACCCGTATGCGACAGTGACGACATCACCAGGGTTGGTAAACACATCCCACACTTTTGTAAAGTTGCGAAGAAAGTCTTCTGGTTTCCGTGCGCCACTAATAAACCAGATTTGTTCTGCGGTAAACATTTTGATAGGAATCTTTCGAAGTGTCAAAAGGGGAAAGCCTTCCTTCTCAATATCAATAGAAAAAGTAAGTCCTGGGAGAGCTTTTGTTGCGACGCCCTGCCGCTTACTTATCTCCGAAATACCCTTCGTCATGATGTCTGAAATCATGGTTTGATAGATTTTGTCAAATGTTGCCATGGAAGATATTACAATGGTATCCTAGAATAATATTATCCGCAAACAGTGTATCTCCAAGAATAAGCATGAAACAAATCATCTATCCGTACTTACCAGAAGGGGTCACCATTGAGTACGTTCCCCTTACTGGATTTATGGAAGATGCTCACCAGGTTGCTGTCACGACGTCGACTGAATTGCAGCAATCAACGGGCGCAGTAGTTGTTAAAGACGGTATTCTTATTGGTCGTGGCTCGAATCAAGCTGCACTTCCTGGACGTTTCCTTCAAGAGCTTCACAAAAATGGTTGGTGCGTACGAAAGCAGCTTCACGTAGCATCTGGCACAAAGTATTGGCTATGTCCTGGATGTGCAAAGTCGCATCACCATGGCGAGGCGCGTGCAGTAAGAAACGCTCTTAGTAATGCAGGGGATATTTCTGGTGCGGAGCTTTATTTGTGGGGGCATTGGTGGGCATGTAAGCCGTGTTGGGATGTGATGCTTGCCGCAGGTATTACAAAGCTGTATCTGTTGGAAGGAAGTGAGCGACTCTTTAACCCAAAAAGCCCAGACAGTGTTATTGGAAAAAAATAAAGAACAGGCCCGAGGGCCTGTTCTTTTTTCATGTATTGTTGGGATTTTTGCTTGATAGCCATTTCGTACTATACTGAAACTAT
This sequence comes from uncultured Candidatus Saccharibacteria bacterium, assembly GCA_964461165.1. Lineage (GTDB taxonomy): Bacteria > Patescibacteriota > Minisyncoccia > Phycocordibacterales > UBA5272 > UBA11704. The sequence continues at coordinate 3,436 of CAYWTC010000020.1, forward strand.
TATGGTGTAATTACATATTTTCTGACCTAAAAAACCGTTTCTTATTACTACTGTTATTATTTTCTATTACTCCACATCA
>CAYWTC010000020.1:3524-10577 GCA_964461165.1 uncultured Candidatus Saccharibacteria bacterium
CACCATCATGAAAGACAAAACTATTGAAAAATTAATGAAAGCAGAAGACGCTCGTCAGAAAAAAGTAATTAATCTCATCGCATCAGAAAACTACGTATCAGACGATGTGCTAACCGCTCTCGGCTCATCACTTACAAATAAGTACTCGGAAGGGTATCCAGGTCGCAGGTACTACGGAGGCAATACAATTATCGACGAGATAGAATCACTTGCACAAGAACGAGCGCTCACACTTTTTGAGCTTGATGCAAAAAAGTGGCATGTAAATGTGCAGCCACTTTCTGGTTCTCCTGCTAACCTTGCTGTGTACTCGGCACTCGTTCCACTTGGTGGGAAAATTATGGGACTCAAACTTTCAAGTGGTGGGCATCTCACACATGGTCAGTCTGTTTCAATGACAGGAAAAATCTGGAAACAAGTTCCATATGAAGTTGATCCGAAGACAGAAGTGTTGAACTACAAAGAAGTCGAACGAATTGCCGTAGCCGAGAAGCCGGATATCATCGTCGCCGGATTCACTGCATACCCGCGAGCAATTGATTTTAAGAAATTCGCAGCAATCGCAAAGAAGGTTGGCGCACTTCTTATGGTGGACATGTCACACACTGCGGGGCTTGTAGCAGGAGGTGTTTACCCAAGTCCGTTTGCATACGCAGATATTGTGACGACGACTGTACATAAGACACTTCGCGGTCCGCGGTCTGCCATGATTTTTGTGAGAAAAGATAAGCGAGAGATGGACAAGAAAATCGACAAGACAATTATTCCAGGACTTCAAGGTGGTCCACATAACAATCAGATCGCAGCAGTTGCTGTCGCCCTCAAAGAAGCGGCAACTCCCGCGTTTAAGAAATATGCACAGCAAGTTGTAAAGAACGCACAAGCTCTCGGAGTTGCGCTCGAAAAGAAAGGGTGGAGAGTCATCACAGGTGGAACAGATTCTCATCTTCTGCTTGTCGATACATGGGCACAAGGAAAGGGGGTTTCTGGAAAAGAGGCGAGCGATCGACTTGAAAAAGCCGGCATCATCGTGAACATGAATACTATCCCTCAGGATCCTCGCGGTGTGATGGATCCATCAGGTATCCGTCTGGGCACAGCAGCAGAAACAACTCGTGGGAAGAAAGAAAAAGATATGAAAGTAATCGCAGAAAAAATCGACAGCGTCCTCCGTGGGGCTAAGTAGTATATGAGAGCGCTCACTATTGCTTTTGAAGGTTCTGATGGTGCTGGTAAAGCAACACAGACCGACAAACTTGCTGAGTATCTCAGGGCTCAAGGAAAGACAGTTGCCAGAGTTTCGTTTCCTCGATACGGAGAAACACTTGGTGGAAAGTTGTTGTACGAAGTTTTTAAAAGTGAACGTTCGAGCCTGTACGGATTCTCAACAGTTGACCCGATCGTAGGAAGTGCTCTGTATGCAATTGATAGATATGAGTCAAAAGGTTATATAGAAGATTTAATCGCACGGCACGATGTAGTTATCTTTGATAGGTATGTTGAGTCAAACCTGCTTCATCAGGGTGGGAAGTATACGACAGAAGAAGAAAAAATTGCATTCGCAAAATTTCTTTTCAATCTTGAATATGGAACATACGGTTTACCTAATCCACAAGTGGTCGTGTATTTAGGGCTCCCGTTCGAGATATCAATGAAGCGAGCACGTATTCGTGCAGAGAAAACTGGTGTACTGCCTGACAGTGTCGAACAAGATGCTTCCTATGTAAAGCAGGGGCATGAAGGTGGATTGTTCTACGCTCGACATTTTGGGTGGAAGCTTATTGATTGTGCCCCAGACGGAGTTGAGCTTGATAGAGATGCTGTGCACGCACAGGTTATTAATTCGTTACAAGATTTTATTACGTAGTATATGTTTACCCTTAAAATAAAACGCTTACATCAAGATGCTGTAATACCGCACTATGCACTCCCCGGGGACGTTGGCCTGGACGTCCACTCTCTCGAAGATATGAGTGTTTCTCCTGGTGAACATGTACGACTATATACCGGATTTGCTATGGAGTTTCCACATGGGTACGCGGCAATTGTTAAAGATAAAAGTAGTATTTCAAAAGCAAAGCTGCATACTATGGGAGGGGTGTTCGATGCTGGGTATCGAGGTGAGTACAATATACACCTCGTTAACCTTGGTGATACGACATACGAAATTAAAAAGGGTGACAAGATTGCGCAAATAGTTATGTTGCCAGTCGCAGTACCAACCATAGAAGAAGTCACAGAACTTTCAGAGTCAGAACGAGGGGAAGGGTCGTTTGGCAGTACGGGAAGGCACTAGAGACGATAGACACATAGATATCAGAGTTCAAATAAAAATACGAGGCGCGGCAACGAAGTTGCCGCGCCTCGTATTTTTATCCTCCATCTACTTTTGTAGTTCGTATGCTTGTAAAAGATTTTCAAACAGAGAAACGATCGTCATCGGACCAACTCCTCCAGGTACAGGGCTCACCGCGTCTGCTTTTTCAGAAAGGGATGACATGAGCACATCTCCTGCGACTTTATTATTTTCGTCTACTGTTATGCCAACGTCGATAACGACACAACCTTCTTTGATGTATTCTTTTTGTATCAAGTGCGGTTGGCCAATGGCAACGATGAGAACATCCGCAGTTTTTGTTATCGTCGCTAAGTCAGTCGTGTGACTGTGACACACAGTAACCGTAGCATTTCTGTTGATGCATGCGAGTGAGGTAGGTTTGCCGACGAGTGATGAACGGCCGACGACTACGACATGTTTTCCGGCAAGTGAAATATTATAGTTTTCAAGAAGTGTGAAAATACCTTTTGTTGTTGCAGGTACAATAATCTCATCATTTTCGTATACATGACGAAGGTTGTATGACGTAAGTCCGTCAACATCTTTCCTTGGATCTATTGCATCCATAACAATCCATGGACGGACATGTTGTGGAAGGGGGAGTTGTACGATGATGCCATGTACTGATACATCCATGTTAAACGTTGTAAGATTTTCAACAAGCTCTTGTTCAGAAATGGTGTCTTCATATTGCGTATGAGTTACATCGGCACCAACTCGGAGAGCAAAGCGTTTTTTATACTCAATATATTTTGTTGAAGCTGGGTTATTGCCAACCTGGATGATGACCAGGTGTGGTTTAACAGAAAGGCCAGAGACGGTGTCTGTAAGCTTTTGTTCGCGCGCTTTGGCGAGTGTTGTGCCATCTAAGATGGTGAGATTAGTTACTGACATAGAATATACGGTGAACAATACCACATTTGCTCTGTATTGTCATCTGAGCTTGTGTTGTGTTTTTTCTAAAAAATCATCTCACTCTCGCACTGTCATGCCTCGAGATCTAGTTCTTGTAGGAAGGTGGTTACTGGAGGACACAGAAGACAAAGAATGCTTTTTACGTTAGTATGGAGAGATGAATTCGTATCAAACTATTGCTGCTGCATTGGAAAAGATTGCACAAGGAAGCACTCTTACACAGCCAGAAGACCCCCTCCACGGAGATGTTGCAACAAACATTGCTTTTATTGTCGCAAAAAGTAAGGGAGTCTCTCCGCGCGATGCCGCAGAAGAACTAGTCACTCTTTTACAAAAAGAGTTAGAAGATATTGTCCTTCGTGTTGAAGTTGCAGGTCCCGGGTTTGTTAACTTCTTTTTAAAAGATGATATTCGTCACGATCAAGTAGAGATTATCGCTCGTCAGGGGGTTGTGACTCCTATAACTAAAGGAAGCATCATTGTCGAATATACTGACCCTAATCCGTTCAAACTATTTCACATTGGACACTTGGTGCCAAATACCATAGGTGAGTCTGTTGCACGTATTTACGAATCAGCCGGTTACGATGTTACTCGTGTTTGTTACCAAGGGGATGTCGGTATGCATGTGGCGACGACACTGTGGGGGGTTAAGCATGGAGGAGGGCAAGTCCCAGAAGTGGCTGCTTCTTTACGAGACAATGTTGCATACCTCGGACGTGCGTATGCATATGGTACACAGAAGCTCTCAGAAGATGTGAGTATTAAAGAAGAAATAGCGATCATCAACAAAGCGGTATTTGCGCGTAGTGATGATGAAATTAACAAAGAGTACGATCTTGGTCGAAAGTGGAGTCTGGACTATTTCGAAACGCTCTACAAAAAACTTGGCACAACATTTGATCATTACATTTTTGAAAGCGAGGTGGGGGACGACGGTGTGCGAATTGTAAAAGAAAACCTCGGTACAGTCTTTGAAGAATCAGACGGAGCGATTGTGTACAAAGGTGAACAGGATGGTCTTCATACTCGTGTCTTTATTAACTCCCAAGGTTTACCAACCTACGAGGCAAAAGAACTTGGTAATACCTACAAGAAGGCATCGCTCGTACCAGATGCAAAGAGATCTGTTGTGGTAACTGCAAAAGAAATAGATGAATACTTTAAGGTGATAAAGGTGGTGCTTACAAAAATAGATAAACCTCTCGCAGACACTCTAATGCACATGTCTCACGGAATGCTGCGCTTGCCCGAAGGAAAAATGTCATCACGAAAGGGTAATATTGTTCCTGCGGAAGAGTTGATTGATATGGTGTCTGAGCGCATAGCTTCTCGCATGGAAGATATGAAAGTGGAAGAAGCTGATAAAGCGCAGCTCGTGAATGATATCGCCGTCGGGGCAATAAAATTTTCTATTCTTAAAAGTGCCCCAGGAAAGGACATGATTTTTGATTTTGAAAAATCGCTTTCATTTGAAGGAGATTCAGGACCATACTTACAATATACTCATGCGCGACTTTCAGCGCTTCTTGAGAAAGCAAAAGTTACAGAGCGTACCTATGATGAGTACGTCGTTAACGCACCGGAACGGGAACTTGAGCAAGCATTGCTCGGATACGCACAAGCGCTTGATAAGGCGCATCAGGATCTCGGTCCACACCACATCGTGCAGCATCTTCTCTCTATTACACGTGCGTTTAATAACCTATATGGCCGTGTGCAGATTATTAGCGAGGATGTGGCAGTGTCTGCGTACTATCTTATGCTTACACAGGCAACAAAAAATATTCTTGCTCATGGCTTATACACACTGGGAATCAAAGCACCAGAAAGGATGTAGCAGTGAGTTGCTATAAGTTTTATTTGTTGTAGTATTAGAGAGTACAGCGATGACGGGACTAATCACCCCAGAGCTTTGGAAAGAAAGCCGAAAAGGTTAGTAGAATCCAGATAAACGAGGGGGTAGCACTACCCTAAATACAAGGTGGTACCACGACATTAAACATCGTCCTTGGAAAATAATCGTAGATTATTTTCTGTGGACGATTTTTAATTTCTCATTATTATGAACAACAACCCAACCCTCAACACACAAAAAGACAGCGTGTCCCATGAAGCTGACAAGCGAAATGGGATAGCCGATAAAGAAAAAGAGATACTAAACTTTTGGCAGGAGAATAAAATCTTTGAAAAATCTGTAGCAATGCCAGCAGGTCAAGAGCCACGAGGGAGTTTTTCGTTCTACGACGGGCCACCATTTGCAACGGGGCTTCCTCACTACGGTCATATTTTGGCAGGAACAATAAAAGATGCTATTCCTCGCTATCAGACAATGCAAGGGAAGAGTGTTCGTCGTGTGTGGGGCTGGGACTGTCACGGGCTTCCTGTTGAGAACTTGATCGAGAAGAAGTTGGGTCTTGCTAGTAAAAAAGATATTGAAGATTTTGGAATAGATAAGTTCAACAAAGATGCGTACGAGAGCGTGCTTCAGTATGAAGCAGAATGGAAAGATGTTATTCCTCGCCTCGGGCGATGGGTAGATATGGAACACCCATACAAGACAATGGACGCGACGTACACTGAGAGTATTTGGTGGGCGTGGAAGACACTGTATGAAAAAGGTCTCGCATACGAAGGAAATAAAATGATGCACATCTGCCCAAGATGTGAGACTCCGCTCGCTCAGTCGGAAGTAGGGCTCGAGTACCATGATGTAACTGATCTTTCTGTGACAGCTGAGTTTGAACTCGTAGATGAACCGGGGACATATGTTTTGGCGTGGACGACAACACCGTGGACACTTCCAGGAAATACTGCGCTTGCTGTAAATAAAACAATTACATACGTAAAAGTAAAAAGTGCTTTTGAAGAAAAAATCAACTATTTCATTCTCGCAAAAAGCAAAGTTGAGGAATACTTTAAAGACAGTACTTCATTTGAAATCATCGAAGATTTTACAGGTGAAAAAATTATTGGAAAATCATATAAACCAGTTTTCCCGTACTTTAAAAATTCTGAGATAGAAAACAAAGAAAATATTTGGAAGATTTGGCATGCTGACTTCATTACAGAAGATGCCGGAACTGGTATTGCTCATGAAGCGCCAGCGTTTGGTGCGGAAGATATGGAGCTTGCGAAAGTAAATAATATTCCAGTTATAAAACATGTGAAAATGGACGGAACATTTATCGATGCGGTAACTGATTTCGCTGGAATGAAAGTAAAAGTAAAAGATGATACACAGTCAGCTGATATTGAAATCATTAAATATCTCGCACATAACGGACTTCTTTTTGAGAAGCATAAAATTATTCACTCATATCCACTTTGCTGGCGATGTAAAACACCGCTTCTTAACTATGCAACATCATCATGGTTTATGGACGTTCCACAGATTAAAGAGAATCTCATTTCAGAGAATCAAAAGATTGGCTGGGTGCCGGCACACACACGCGACGGACGTTTCGGTAAGTGGCTAGAAGGTGCACGTGAGTGGGCGGTGTCCCGTTCACGGTACTGGGGTGCGCCACTTCCAGTATGGAAGTCAGAGACAGGAGAAGTAAAAGTAGTTGGCTCTCTTAAAGAGCTTGCAGAGCTTTCAACCGCTAAACCAAAGAATACGTATTACGCAATTCGTCATGGCGAGTCAAAGAGTAATGTTTCGCGAATTATTGACAGCCAGGGTGAAGGAGATCCAGAAAACCATCTTACAGAGACTGGTCGAGAACAGGCTAAGCACGCTGGTCATTTTGCAAAAGAAAAAAATGTCGACATTATTATTGCGTCTCCTTTTGTACGAA
>CAYWTC010000021.1:0-5612 GCA_964461165.1 uncultured Candidatus Saccharibacteria bacterium
TTTGCTGTCTCGTATTCCACAACAACAAAAATGACAAAAGTTGCCGTGACAGAAAACCGTGACGCTGTATATAAACCAGAAGAACATGCTGAGGAGCCAAAATATGTAGAAGAAGGCCAAGTTCTACGATCAGAACAGTCGCCAAACAGTGAGCCTGGCACACAGAAAGATGCAACAACTATGATGAAGATAGAAGATGACCCTGATATGGACTGGGTACGCACGAACATGACCCTTGATCCTGTATTTGATAGTAGTAAAGATCGTTCTGATAAGGAAGCTAGTATTATAGAACACATAGAGAAGGTGCAAGACCCATCAGAATCTACGATTAACAAAGATAGCGACACCAAGCAAGAGGCATCACCTTCCGAGGACAAGAAATCACCAGAGCAAGTAACTCGCGAAAAGAAAGACGACATCTCGGTCGTAAAAACACCTATCGTCGAAGAGAAAAAAGTTGCACCTGCTGCACCTTTAAAGAAGGCAGCGCCTGAACAGCCGACCACCACCACTGTTCTTAAAAAAATAACATTTAGTACAGATGAGATCTCGCCAGCAGAAGAAGCTTACTTGAACGACTTTTATGATCTCTACGAGTCACTTCTCTATCTTGGAGACAGAGACCTTCCATGTGCAGTCGTAAAGTCACTTACCGGTAATGATATCCTTGCCCGATTAGTATCATTTGCAAAGAACAAAGGTTACGAACTTCCAAAGCAACCGGAACTACTTAGTCTTGGTAAGAACGTAGTTGCATACTGTAATGGAGATCCAACATTACCCCGAGATGCTCTTAATAGCATGTTCGACGAGGCGTATCCGTACTCTGAGTAATAAACATGTCGTTACGAGTACTTTTACGAAGTCTTTGCTGTGTCGCCGTAGCACTAGCTATCGCCTATGGTATTCATCTCACGCCACTAGGAGCAAGCCTCGATAGATCAATTTACGACAGAGTCTCCTTTACCGATCCAGTGCCATATATTGCGATTATTGCAATTGATGATGCTTCACTTCAACAGGTGGGTGCGTGGCCATGGGATAGATCAGTATTTGCAACATTTGTAGAAAGAACAAAATCTGCATCAGTTGTGGCCTTTGATATATTATTTCCTGAACCCCGGGGTGGGGACGATGTCTTACGAGCCTCTCTTGAAAAGGATGATCAGACATCCTACGTTATGGCAGCCAAGCTAGGCTCCTCAAGTATATTCACGAACAAGAGTGAAAAAATATACGACGGCATTGTTCATGTATACCCTGATGATGATGGTGTCGTTCGTAGAGTCTTGCCTCAGGGAGGCCCTGAGTGTGCTGATTCTTTTATTTACACTGTGGCACGGTTCTATCATAGAGAGATTGAGATTCCCTGTGTCCGCGCAGGGCAAAGCTTTTTGCACCCATCAAGGTTTACAACATATTCATTCAAAGATGTATACAACGGCACCATTAGTAAAGAAGAGCTTCAAAGTAAAATACTCCTCGTTGGCGTAACATCTCTTGATATGGGGGATATCTTCATTGGGGCAAATGGTAACAAGGTACCTGGGGTGAGTGTGCTCGCCTCGCAACTCCAAGCATTGATGCAAGATAAACTTATTACCGATATGCCTCACGGGGTAACATTTATAGTCCTTGTGTTCAGCTCTTGCCTAGTCATAGGCCTCACACGAATGCGGTCGTTGTGGGGGCAAATAATCTCATCTGGTGGCATGATTACGCTCCTTGTTGTCGGAGGTGTCCTAAGTCTTGATTTTGGATACCGCCCAACATTCGATCTTATTATTCTTGTGCCACTCCTTACTTTTATATACTGCACCATAGAAAAATACATTACAACAGAAAAAACAAACGAAGATATTAAGAAACTTTTTACTGCATATGTTCATCCCCATATTTTACAGAAGCTAACACACCAAGGAGCTACGTTTAGTCTCGAAGGTGAAAAGCGTCGGATAACGGTACTCTTCTCCGACATCCGAAACTTCACAGCATATAGCGAGCACCTCGACCCAAAAACACTCGTCCAGACTATGAATGACTACTTTTCTGCGATGACGCCAGCCATCACAGATGAGTACGGAACTATTGATAAATATATCGGGGACGCAATCATGGCATTCTGGAACGCACCGACCGACGTCGATAACCACGAAGCGCGCGCAGTGCGAGCAGCGCTTAGCATGCAAGATAGACTACTCGCATATAACAAAGCTACAGGTAAAACATTTCATATAGGTATAGGCATTCATACTGGCGAGGCTGTTATTGGAAACGTGGGCAGTAAAGAAAGAATTAACTACACAGCAGTAGGGGACACAGTGAACGTAGCGTCCAGAGTAGAAGGACTCACCAAAGAGTACTCCGTCGGGATTTTAATTACAGAGGATGTTATGAAGCATGTAAGTCATGATATAGATATTACGTGCACACCGTGTGGTACGACATCTATTCGTGGAAGAAAAGCTCCAATGACGCTTTATTCAGTAACCCGTACGCTCTAACTCCAAAATGTAGCTTGTTTATCATCTGCAAAGCGATGATTCACGTCTCGGTGAAGTATCTCGTCTTTAATTGTGGCCTCAACTACATCGCGCAAACGAGCATCGTCTGATAGGTTCCAGTATGAAATGGCTAGAGCTGGCGCCTTAATGTTTTCATGCTTACCTTCATCGATAAGGCGAAGGTACGTCTCATAGCTGTGTATTGCCTCTTCTTCAAAATATCCGACCACTCGGTGAGCTGTTCGTGCAGATATGAGGTACAGTACAAAATACACGTTGTAAAAAAAGAATTGAACAATTATAATCAGTACTCGTTCGAGCATCGTAGGTTTTGCAATATAGCTGTATACGAGTAAGTGAATACGCTCATTCTCTGCTTCGTCCAAAAGGGCTTGTATCCATCCGTTATCATCACGAATAAAACGAAGTGACTTTAAATGTTGCAGTAATCCTCCCACCATACCAGGAACAGCAGCAATAGTTTCCAAGACGACAGCTCTGTGGCCGTACCGTACTTGGAATAATATGTCCGCACAGCGCGCAGATGTGTGAACAATCAGCTTAGCAAGTCTATCTCCCGCAGACGACGGCTTGTGACGAAAAGCTTCCTTGTTAAGGTGAACATGTGGACTCACTTCTGTTAATGTTGAAAACATGCCGTCTGAGGTTTCGTGTATCATAATATATAAAGTATAGCGCTCTTTTTTGTCTTGGCTAGACGTGGTAAAATAGCAACAATGTTAGATATTAAATTTATTCGCGAAAATAGCGATCTCATAAAATCTGCGGCCACCAAAAAACGCCTGTCTTTTAATGTCGACGACCTTGTCGCAGCAGATAGCAAGCGACTGGACATTCTAAAGCGCGCTGAAGACCTTCGTGCACAACAAAACGAGGCGAGCGAGAAGATATCCCAAGCAAGTGCTGGCGAGCGTATGGCACTCATTGAAAGTATGAAGTCCGTAAAAGACGACCTCAAAAAAGAGGAGGATGCTCTTGAAGAAGTAATGAAGGACTGGCGAAAGCTCATGCTTGCTGTGCCAAACATTCCTGACATGTCTGTTCCAGAAGGTGAAAGCGATGCGCAGAACGTCGAGATTCGCACATGGGGGACATTGCCGACTTTTACCTTTACACCAAAAGATCATATCGAGATCATGGAATCTCAAGACTTGGTTGACTTTGAGCGTGGCACAAAGACCTCTGGCTTTCGAGGGTATTTTTTGAAAAACGACGCTGCACTTCTTGAAATGGCTGTATGGCAATACGTCATGCAGCGTTGGCAAGGTAAAGGCTTTAACCCAATGCTCGTACCGTCACTTGTAAAACGAGAGACGCTTCTTGGTACTGGATACCTTCCACAAGGAGAAGATGACTTGTACAAAGACGGCAACGACTACCTCGCAGGCACAGGAGAAGTATCTGCTATGTTTTATCACAGCGACGAAGTTTTACAGGTGAGTGATCTACCTAGAAAATATATTGTATGGAGTCCATGTTTTCGTAAAGAGGCAGGGAGTCACGGCAAAGATGTAAAAGGACTAATTCGTGTACATGAGTTTTACAAATGTGAACAAATCGTCATTTGCGAGGCTTCTCACGAGACATCTGTTACTTTTCATGAAGAGATAACTCGCCACGCCGAGGAGATGATGCAAGAGCTGGGTATTCCATACCATGTGGTTGTGAACTGTACTGGAGACTTGGGCCTTGGACAAGTAAAGAAGTACGATATTGAAGCCTGGATGCCTTCACAGCAAAAGTATCGCGAGACACACAGCGCTAGCTATTTCCACGATTTTCAAACACGCAGACTTAATATTCGCTACAAAGATACTGATGGTAAGTTGCGATACGCTCATAGTTTGAACAACACAGCCGCAGCAACACCACGCCTCATCACTGCTATTATCGAAAATTACCAACAAGAAGACGGCACTATTCGTGTACCTGATGTGCTCGTACCATTTATGGCTGGCAAAACCAGCATCGGAACTCCACGCACCGTATAGCCTATGGCATCATCGTCACGACGATCACAACAGGCCCGCCTTCTTAAAAAAGCTCTTTTTTTTGCCGTGACAGGCAGTATTCTTACGCTCTCTATCTACGGATATTTTAGGGCAGATTTTTTTACCATCACCACCGTGGACATCGTCGCAGACACGGATACGGATTATTCATCACTGCAACAGCCTATTAAAGATATACTCTCGCAGCCGTATCAAGGAGTAATACGAGCAGATAAAATTCTAACGTTTCCTTACTCGCGCATACAAGAACTCTGCGAGGATAACGTAGAAGGGTTCGAAACTATTTCAATATATCCTACGTCACACGACACACTTCATATCGCTATCACTCATCACAAACCGCTTATCCTCCTCGATGACAACAAAATTCTTTCAGATAAGGGTGTCACGTACTCACTAGAAACATCTCCGGATCTTCCCATTCTCTATATAGCACGTGAGCTACCATCGCTTCCTGTTATTCGTGAATTACGAACATTTTCTGACAATATATCAGCGGTTATATTTCCTGTGACAAGTATTATCATCGATGACGCGAACGATGTGTCACTCTACAACAAAGATATGACGTCTGTCATTCACGTGCCGCTTGGAGACTCCTACCAGAAGACCTGGCGCACACTCCTTAGTGCAGCAGACACCAATCCTCTCAAGGAAAAGCTAGAAACTAATCTAGCAGGTCTAGAATACATAGATATTCGCTTTGGAAATAAAGTTTTTTATAAGTTTACAGATGTGGGCGAAGCACGTATAATCGATTCTCATGCTACAACGACTCCTCAAACTATTCCAGAGTAATCACAGCACTCCGAAGCGACGCACGCAACAGCCTGTTCGTGGCTTTTGGCAACGCCTCATCGACGAGAAGCTAGCGCACGGCGAGACGCTTACCGTCGTCGCACCCATGGCAGATGTAACAGACATCGCTTTTCGTACGATGATAGCGAAGTATTCAAAACCACATGGCCCAGATGTTATGTGGACAGAATTTGTATCCGCAGATGGACTAAACAGTCCAGGACGAGAAGTTTTGAAGCGTGACTTAGAATTTACCGACATAGAACGCCCAATT
>CAYWTC010000021.1:5622-9997 GCA_964461165.1 uncultured Candidatus Saccharibacteria bacterium
TCTAATCCTGAGAACATGCGTAAAGCAGCAGCGCTATGTCGTGAGCTTGGTTTTGATGGAATAGATATCAACATGGGATGCCCTGATAAAAGTATTGAGAAGCAAGGGGCTGGGGCTGCACATATCAAAGACTGGAAGACTGCTCAGAAAGTCATTCGTGCTGCACAAGAAGGGGCGGGAGACCTTCCTGTTTCTGTAAAAACACGCCTCGGATTTAATAAGGTAGAGTTTATGGAGTGGCTCCCAAAGATTCTTGAGTGTAATATTCCGACACTCACTGTTCACCTTCGTACCAGAAAAGAGATGTCACTCGTACCAGCTCACTGGGAGCTCATGAGTGATGTGGTTAAACTTGTACGTGATATAACAGGCCCATTGTCCGAAGGTGGAACTATTATTTTAGGTAACGGCGATATATCTTCTGTAGCCGAAGGTAAGCAGCGTGCCAAAGCCACTGGATGTGATGGTGTGATGGTTGGGCGAGGTATATTTGGCACCCCATGGTTTTTTAGTGAGACAACAGATAATAGACAACAGACAACAGAAGAGAGATTAAAAGTTCTCGTTGAACACACAAAGCTTTACGAAGAAAAGTTAGGTGACATAAAATCTTTTGCAATCATGAAAAAGCATTACAAAGCATACGTGCACGGCTTTGATGGCGCAAAGGAGCTACGCATGGAGCTCATGGAGTGCGTAGATGCTCGCGGTGTAGAACATACAGTGAACACGTGGCTCGATAAGAATACATCAGTATAATAAAATCGCCGCGGGAGCGGCGACAGTGAGTGAAATTAGGACATCCTTCAAGTCAGGCGGCACGGCCAAGCACGATCAGTCCGATACGTTCGATGAGTGTCCGCATTACACCAATGATGACATCCTGTGTAGGAGAACATTCTTTGAATTTGTGAAGGTTGGCCACAATCTGAGACCAGAGCTCACCGCACCCTTCGTCCGCAATGATCGTGCTTTCATCTGGGGATGCAAGCAAAGATCCAAAAAGCTGCAACAGCTTAATGTGACCTTCCTTATCTAGTTGTGCCTCATCAATGAGACGAGTCAACCGAGAGATCGTCCACTGCGTCCAATATGGCAATCTGAACAGAATGATATCAAGAGAGGGTGTCTGCTGCACTTTCGGGGTCATGAAAAACTCCTCAAAATCTCTATTTGGTCTAGGCAAGAGTAAAGCCTTATACAAAGATACTAGCGAAAAACCGAAGCAGGGTCAATAATATGAGCATAGTTGATCCTGGAAACAATATATGCTTGAATGATGCCATTGTACACCACAACGCGAAAGGCTTGGTATGAAAAAGCTACATGTTCATTATAAAGTTGCTGCCGCGCTTTTCGTTAAAGCAAGCGTCTTGGATGACTACAAGAACGGCAAGTCAGTCGAGTTACGCATATCATCGCTCGACCTGGAGAAACTAAAAGTTGGTGACGTTATAGCACTAAAGTCCTCGATAATGTGCATTCTTCGGAGAATCACCGCTATACGTCTGCATGCAAACTTTGAAGCTGCATGCCTCGTGGAGAAGTACTCTGATATTTTCCCTGGTGTCACCACAGAAAAAGAGTTTAGGGCGCGGGTTGCCGAATTTTACCCTGACCCCGAACGCTTTATAGACAAGAAAGTCATAGCGTTTACACTCACACGACTATGATCATTCGGCAACAATCCACAGTAACGCACCCTCCCGGGTGCGTGTTTTTTATCTCAAAAAGTGACATGATATAATATACGCCATGGACACTCCTCACATAGCACTCTATAGAAAGTATCGACCTCAATCATTTAATGATGTAGTCGGGCAAGAGCAGGCTGTCGCAGTGCTATCATCTGCACTACAGCACAACAAAGTCTCTCATGCGTATCTTTTTTGTGGTGGGCGAGGCACCGGAAAGACCACCGTGGCCCGTATCGTAGCTCGTGACGTAGGCTGTAACGATGAGGATATCATCGAGATCGACGCTGCGAGTAATCGTGGTATCGATGAAATACGAGAGCTACGTGACGCGGTACGTTTGGCGCCATTTTCTTCAAAATATAAAGTCTATATCATCGACGAAGCGCACATGCTTACCAAGGAAGCAGCAAATGCACTCTTGAAAACTCTGGAAGAACCACCATCCCATATTATTTTCATTCTTGCGACTACGGACCCAGAAAAGCTACCACCCACGATTGTATCTCGATGTCAAAAAATAGTCTTTAAGAATCCAGACACTAAAACTCTCGCCGAACGATTACAGTACATAGCAGAAAAGGAAGGGTGTGATCTCAATCAAGATGCCGCATACGAACTTGCTCGTATCGGCAAGCACTCATATCGAGACGCTGTTGGAGCACTGGAACAAGTACTTCACATATCACCACAAAGCATCTCTCTGGAAACAGTACGTGCCAACTTTGCATTGCCTGAGGACACTGTACTTACCACACTACTCACAGCTGTATGTGAGAAAAATGGTGCCGTCATTATAAAGACACTAGCGAGCATGTCACCTCTTGATGCAACAAAGACCTACGACACATTTATTGAACTTGTCCGTAAAGGCCTCATGGCCCGAATAGGGGGCGGCGACAAAGAGAGCGACGTAGCAAAGATAGCGCTAGCACACCCTCACACCATAAGCTCAAAACTAGTCCTAGAACTTTTGGAAAATAGACACCTCGTCACTGTATCAGAAATTCACGGATGGATAGCCTTTGAGGCAATTTTACTCTCCGCAATAGAGGCTTAGTCTGGAATCAAGAATAACCCTCCAAGTGTTGCACCAATCCACGCGAGTGTAGATACTGCACCACTAATAAACAGTGGTAGCTTTTCGGTAAAGGTAAGGGAAGTAAATGTTTTGGTCGTTGCTACATGCTGTAGCTTTCCAATAACAAGACCATTACAAACAAGGGTCACAACGAATGCCATTTTGACATAAAACTGTGGGCGAGTGAGTAAGAATTCACGCATTGGCAAAAAGAGTATTACCCCCGTCACAATCATAAGACCAAGTCCGATCCATGAACCTTTGTGATACTTTTGAACAGTTGCGACATTCAACACCTGCTCTTTGCCTCGTATCCACTTAAAGCCTAAGTGATCAGCATGCACGACATTCCACGCCACATACGCAAGCGATAGAAGGTGCAGAGGAAGAACAATAGTGCTTACATCCATACAAGATTATTGAAGTGTGCCCACTTTGTACCGCACAAGAATGTTCATGAATTTGGCCCCGCCATGATGCTTGTTCATAAACTTTTCTGTACCATCGACACCACAAATCGAAAGGATTGCACCTTTTCCTCCTGGGTGCATGTTTACAAACGCTGTAACGTCATACACCACACCACTAATAATCGTGTAGCAACTTGCTGCACCATTATGTGATGCTACATCAGCTGTCGTAAACGTAGGAGCTCCTGTTGTCACTTCTCCTGTGGTGGTATTCGTCGTAGTTGTGCCTGTATCACTAATAGTTACGTATGACTCTGGGGCATATGTTGTCGTATTGTAATAGTACCAACCAGCGCATGCAGCACCTCCAATAACAACAAGTCCAAGAATACTTAAAAGTGTAGTTTTCATATACCCTCAGTTTAGCACATTTCTTGCTATACTTTTCACATGCGTATTCCACAGAAGATGCAAGTACTCTTGCGTCACTCGACAACAATACTTTTCTCATTTGGGTTTTTGGTTGATCTCATTATTTTACCCGATATTGATCACCCATTCACGCGCTACGTCGGGTGTGCATACTTAATCACTATCGCACTATTGATTGCTGGACGTGAATGGTTGGTTAGTCGTAATACAGCGAGTGCGTCTGAACAAAAAATCTTTTCGGCGATGTCGTTTGGTATTTCTTACTTTTCCGGGTCGGCACTGTCATTTATACTTGTCTACGCACTTCGTGGAGCGGCGTTTTCTGTGTCGTGGCCACTCCTTGTCATATTCGCACTGTGTATCATTGCAAACGAATTTGTCGAGACTCACGGGTACAGATTTACCCTTGATATCGCAGTCCTCTTTATCGCTACACTATTCTATACAATATTTAACCTACCAATCCTTCTCAAACAACAAGACGACACGGCGTTCGCACTCTCTACAGTTATCGTCTGTATCATTTCTCTTGTGTACATTACACTTCTGAAAAACATTTCAGATACCACAGAATACGAGGCGCCCCGTGGATACGCACTCTCCATCGGCATACCCATGTTTGTGGCAATGCTGTACTTTTTGAATGTGATGCCCGCGATACCGCTGTCGCTCAAAGATGCGGGGCTCTATCAAAGCATTGTTCGCACACAAAGTGGTCTGTATCTAGCCACCCAGCACACACAGCTCTCTTCTCGATT
>CAYWTC010000022.1:0-9452 GCA_964461165.1 uncultured Candidatus Saccharibacteria bacterium
AATATGGATGGCACGCTGAACAAATTTCAACAGAGATAGCTTCTACTGTTGAACCAACTGTGTGTGTTGCACCACAAGCGCATGTGACTACTGCGTGTGCGTAATATGTTGGGTGAATATCTGCTTTCATGATTATTATTTGATTGCAGCATTATACCATTAAAAACATGAGTTTGCAAACCTTTAAAAGGTTACTCGTTACTGGTTTATAGTTACTAGAAAGTAAAGCTTTTCTGGCATTCAAGCTAGAAACCAGTGTCCGATAGCCACCACCTACCTCTGCAATTTATCAATATCTGCTTGCATGCTATATAGCTTTTTCATCACAGAATTACCATACCCAGCACCTGCACTCGATGAAGCACAGGACCTGCCAGAATAGTACTTACACGCCGCGTTTCGCTCACTCGCCTCATTTCCCGCAATGGCTCCAAGATCAGCCAAGTAAAGCGATGTGGCAGTGATGGCATGATACGCATTCCATGGGTCGGCCATACTTGCACCTGTCACGCGCTCAATCTTGTCTTCAAAAAGAACCCACGTCGAAGGAATAAACTGAGACGGCCCCATAGCACCTCCCCAGCCTGTTGGACTACCACCACTATACATAGCTATCCAACACGACACTGGAGTCTTTTGTGGATCTCGTCCGACTCTGGACATAAGTGATGTAAACACCGGCACGTCTCGTGTGGGACTCATAGTGCGCGGCTTATCTACACCTGTTTTAATCGAAACACCGGCACCGGTACTATAATCACGCAAATAACACGCTCCAACGTTTACCCCAAGAGACGACTCTTGCATAAGAATGGCAAGAATAAGTGCTGGGCGCACACCGGTAGACTTTGAGGCAGCGAGGGCAAAGTCATAAGCTTGTCCAAAAGAAATAGCCGCACTATCTCGAAGGTCGAACAGTCGAGCACGTATCTGGGCGGCCTCTTTTTCACGAGTGGCAAGCACTTTCTTGTACTCTGTTTCTTGATTCTTTGTGATGGTGAGTAAAGTATTCTTTTCTTTTTGATTGCCTTCCACTTTTTTCTTTTCCAACTCTTGCGCTAACTTTTTTGCTGTCTCCTCATCTTTCGCTTCCTCTAATTGAGACTTCGCATCCTCGAGATCAGATTGTGTCGCTCTAATATCTTGGAAACTTTGATTAAGGGCGCCTTGTAGAGTGCTAAATGAATCGACGTCAGAAAAAAACTCAGACAAGCTCTGAGACTGCAACCCGAAATCAAGCAGTGTGTACGAATCTAAATGGTGAGCTTTACGTAATATCTGTGCAAGTGAATCTTTTTCGCGACCGATCTTCGCATCAAGAGATGATATAGTTCTATTCTTTTCAGAAATATTTTGTGACAGCTTTGTAATCGCTTTATCGTGGGCTTTTATCTTTAATTTACTCTGATCTATTTTTTGACTGAGGAGAGAGATATCTTTTGCGAGCGAGGTTTTTTGAGCCTGAGTTTGTGTAATAGTACCCTGCAATTGTTTAATCTGGTTTTCAAGGTTTGCCAAGTCCTGTTCTAGCTGTTCACGTGACTGTGCGTATACAGATACCGTGCCAACAGAAAACACAAACAGGAAGGCAACAAAAAAAGCAGTTACTATTCTCATGTATATAGTATAACAGACGGACCGGAGCCTCTGTGACTAACAAACAAACCTTACGAACGACTCTTCGTATCCCCACCTCCTGCACACATATTTTTATTATACAAAAGCCTCCACATGGGAGGCTTTTGTGTAATACATGTCGTATTATTCTGCTGCTGGTGTATCTTCTTCTTTCTTACCTTTCTGCTCTACTTCGATCGCACTAAGGTCAACTTCAACTGGAGTTTCTGATTCTTCCTTTTGTGCTGAGATAGCGGCGATAACTTCGTCATCTGCAACGTGGTAAAGTGCAACACCTGCTGGCAAAGCAATGTCACGAGCGTGAATCGCACTGTCAAGATTTGTCAGTGTGCTTACATCAATAGAAATTTCATGAGGAAGAGCGTGTGGCTCAGCTTCAAGAGAAAGTTCGTACATTACTTTTACAACAACACCACCTACCTTTGTCGCAGGAGACTCTCCAACGAATACAATCGGTACTTTAACGTGAACTTTCTGACCCTTTTCAACAACGTAGAAGTCAACATGAACAGGATGACTCTTAACTGGATCAAGCTGCACATCGTGGATGAGAGCTGTTTCGTTACCTTTTTCAGTAACAAGAGTTACCGTACTTGATTCTCCGGCCTGAGCAAATGCACGAGAAAATTCTGCTGCATTAATAAAAATAGGAGTTGAGGCGGTCTGAGAACCATAGAAAACAGCCGGAATGCATCCGTCTTTTTTTGTTTCTTTTGGTGCACGAGCTGACGCCGTGATTGAAATAGCGATTTGTGTCATAATCGCCCAATTATACTACAAATTACCAAAAAATCAAACACAGAGCGCCTTATTCCCCTTTCTTGGCATATCGACCAACATACTCGCGAAATGCTTGCTGTGGTGGATATTTATAGTGATACCCAAACACGGTTGTAATCTTACTTCCATCAACAGCTATAGGGTATGAGTACCCTTTCCAAGATCCGCGAGATGTCGGTATGCGGCCACGAGTTACGTGCCAAAAGACAAAGAATGCTACTCTGGCCATCCATGGATAAATATAGAGGCGGCGCTTACCTACGGCCTCTGCCATGTCTTTTCCTAAAACCACATCTCCCGGAGGGCAAATATTAAATACTTCGTACTGGTCACGAACCTCGTGATGAAATGCAAGTAATTCGACAATATCGTTAACATCATCTTCGTGAATATACTGTCGAAGCCACTTCGGCGTAACTGGCACCCACGACACAAGGAGTGAAACAAGATCATATACTCTCGACCCCTTACCCTGTAACCCACCAGAAAGCGCTGACTGTAGACCAAAACGAATGCGATCAAACCTCCCTCGAGGACCGGTGATTGCAGCCGGACGCACGATGTACACCTGTCCGTGCCATCCATCCTGACACGCTTGTGCATAGCGCTTTTCTAAATGACGCTCCACGATACGTTTTTCTTCTGCGTAGTTATAGTCAGTCTCTCGAAACTTGTCAGTCTCTGTAAAAAAATAATCGATACGATTATCTGGAAATGCTCCATATGATGCAACTGTAGAAAAATAAACCAGTCGAGTGACCGATGGTAACGTAAACACGAGATCAAACACATGATCAGCACCACCAATATTCCACTTTCGCTGAAGATCCCTCTCTCCGTACATGTCTCTGATTTGCCATGCTGTGTGAATGACTGTTGTCGGAGCAAAATCACGGACCTTATTCATCCACACACCTTCTGCCTCATCATTACCAAGGTTATCTTTAACATATTCCATCTTAGATCGATGTGCGGAGTGTAGCGTGAGATCACTTTCCGGTTCTTTATCAATAAGAAGCACCGCCTCAATATCCTCCCTGGCAGAAAACTGATCTGCGAGCATTGCTCCGACATACCCACTACCACCTGTAATAACGATACGTTGTTTCATATAGTAAATCCTATCACACTTATATTAAATACCGGTGCGAAGAACGAGGACGCGGAATGTTTTTATCATGATAATAAAATCAAGAAGTAGTGATCTATTTTTTACATAAAAGAGGTCGTATTGTAAACGGACTTTTGTCTCTTCTAGAGAATTTGGTGGCACGTCTTGATTGACCTGAGCCCAGCCAGAAAGCCCCGGAGTAACGGTATACCGCATCATATAGAATGGAATCTGAGCAGATAATTTACCACCATTCGCAAGAACGTCTGGCCGAGGCCCAACGAGAGAAACATCACCCTTTAAAACATTGAAGAGCTGTGGAAATTCATCGAGCCGCGTCTTGCGCAAAAATGCTCCAACTTTTGTTACTTTGTTTGTTTTGTTTTGCAACACCCAATCACCATCGTCAGTAAATTGCATGGTGCGTATTTTATAAATATTAAGTATTTTACCACCACGTCCATAACGACGCTGAATACTAAATAGTGGCCCACCGTCATCAAGCTTAATAGCCAGATAAATAAACGGCACAAAAATAACATACACACAAAGAAGTGGGAGTGCTACGATAATATCAAGCACTCGCTTCACCGCTTCATAAGCTTGAATATTTAAGTGCACTGACTCAAAAAACCAGAAGTGCCCTATACCTCGCATTGGCATCTTTTTTAGAATATCCTGATAGACCAGAGCCGCATCAAACACATGTATCTTTCTCTGAGAGGCAAGATTATAAAGGTACGGGAGAAGTGACGCCGTGCGAACGTCTCGAATGTCAACGACGACTTGGGTTATAGCATTTTCTTCTAGAAGTTTTCGTAAGAGTGTAAGCGTCTCGTCTT
The DNA here is from genome assembly GCA_964461165.1 of uncultured Candidatus Saccharibacteria bacterium. Lineage (GTDB taxonomy): Bacteria > Patescibacteriota > Minisyncoccia > Phycocordibacterales > UBA5272 > UBA11704. The sequence continues at coordinate 4,372 of CAYWTC010000022.1, forward strand.
CTTTACTAAGATCTGCATCTTTAACGACGAGGTGATCAACAAACGAAAATGAGAAGTACGAGTGGGAATTCACAACCTCACGCAACTCGTCATACTCTTCCCCTTCTGCAATCAAGAGAGCCTTGCTTTTGTTATCAGAAGAAAACATCTGCGGTGCAATAAAAATCCTCCACACAATAGAGATAACAAAAGATGAGAGGACAAATAGCACGAGAATTGTTTTTGGGGTAAAGGCTGTGTAGTCTGCGGCCAAGTAAAAATAACCAAACCCAAACACTCCAAGCGACAAGTGTATGTTAACGATACGAGATATCTGTTTTAACTTTGAGTAGAATGGTGAAAGGTCGTAAAAATCAAAACTGTAATACAAGAAAAAGAAAAGCGCAATTACTGGACAGAAAATAAGAAAGTGTTGGCTCAGCGACTGCTGTACTGGCGCCTCTCCATAGCGAAGGAAGAGTGCGGCATACACAGCTGCACAGGCTCCAATGCCGTCGACGGCAAGTAATATAAGTTTTTTTGATGTTATTTTTAGCATCCTTTGTTACACTATACCCCACGGACACAAAGCGTGCAAACAGCCATCGTGCACCACCACTACCCACTCTATGAAGAAAAAATTAGTCTTCACTATCACAAAGTCAAACTGGGGAGGAGCCCAAAAATACGTATACACACTCGCACACGAAGCGTCAAAAACAAGGAACTTTGACGTAACCGTCGTATCAGGAAACGACGGCGAACTACTCCACAAACTTCGCAGCCTTGGTATCACCACACGAGTACTACCACTCGCAAACAGTCTTAACCCCTTCCGTCTTATACCAGAAATTGCATCGTACTACTCTTTTTTCAAAGAACATGGTCCAGATATTATTCATGCCAATAGTAACAAGGCAGGAATCATCAGCGCACTTGCTGGGGCTTTGTATAAAGCACAGTCACGACGTCGCGTGCTATCTTTATTTACTATTCATGGTCACGCCTTTAATGAAAGCAGGTCATATATAAGTAAGCTTTATATTATGTGTGCAGAAGTATACATGCTCGCACTTATCGACAAAGTTATTTGTGTATCAAAAAAAGTATATGATGACATACCGCTCTCATTTCTTTTTGCTGCAAAAAGTAGTGTTATCTATAACGGTCTACCTCTTTTACATTTTTACACCAAAGAAAACGCCCGGGAGCGCCTTGGTATCACAGACCATACCACACACCACTTTGCAACAATAGCAGAGCTCAACGACAACAAAAACCATGTGTACCTTCTTCGTGAACTTCACTCACGTAAGGAACCATACATCTACCACATTATTGGCACCGGAGTAAACGAGCCGTATATTCGTCGATTTATCCACGATCACAATATGAGCGACAAAGTCGTACTACACGGACATCTTGATGATGCGTATGCATACCTTCGAGCGTTTGATCTTTTTATTCTTCCATCAAAAACAGAAGCTCTTGCCTACGTCATTCAGGAAGCCGGTCAAGCTGGTATAAAGACTATTGCATCTCGCGTCGGGGGCTTACCCGAGCTTCTTCCTCAAGAATTTCTCTTTGCTCTTCACAACACACATGAACTTCACGATCTTTTATCTCGTCTAGAAACACTCCCCCTTCACACAACATACTTCAAACAAGAGGACATGGTACAACAAACTTTTAACCTCTACACACAAGGGACCTTACTCTAATCCCAGGAATTCATTCTTCATCTGTGACCGGTGTGCGACCCTTCCGTAACGGTACATGGCGATACACATGCCAAGCGCCAAAGCTTCTGCGAGAAGATGTGACCCACCATAACTCATAAATGGTAGTGGAATACCTGTCACTGGCATCACACCAATATTCATGCCGATATTAACGGTAACGTGTATACAAAACCACACAAGAACACCATAGGTAAATAACGCCTCAAAGTTGCTATGTGCCCGCCTTGCATATAAAGCAAGACGATAAAAAATCGTAAAAAATAATACAAGAATAACAATAGCGCCAACGAAGCCCCACTCTTCTGCATACGCAGCAAAAATAAAGTCCGTACGGTACTCTGGAAGAAAATTTAATCGAGACTGCGTACCATACCCAATACCCTTGCCAAACAAACCACCAGAACCTACCGCAATCGTAGACTGAAATGCGTTATACCCACTACCTCGTATATCAGCAAGTGGGTTAATAAAATTAAGAATTCTAGCTTTTTGGTATTGCTTAAAAACAAGATTCCACGCCAAGAGCAAACTCACCGTGCCAAGCAAAAACACCGCAATTAAGTGGCGTTTTGAAATTCCTGACACCAGCACCATCCCGAACCAAATACCGAATAACACCATCGCAGACCCAAAGTCTGGCTGCAACAAAACAAGGACGCATGGAATAAGGGCATAGACCCCAGATACAATAATGTGACGAACGTTTGCGATTTCAATATGTCGCCGTGAAAAGTATTTTGCCAATACAATAATCAGTCCGAGCTTCATCACGTCACTTGGCTGAAATGAAAACCCTCCAACAGAAAACCATGACTGTGCGCCTTTTGATATCTTTCCGATAAAAAGAATAGCGGTAAGAATGCCAAGCAAAATAAAATATTGAGAAATAACAATACGAGGACTCGTTAAAAACCTGTACTCAAAACGAGAAGCCACCATAAGCACAATACACGCAAAAATAATCCATGCACTTTGTCGCACAAAGTATGGATCAGATAACGACACAACACTCATACTGAGTAGCCCTGCAACGGCAATACATAAGCATGAAGCGACCACGATGCCATCGTGAGGAATAATATACTTACGCAAAAAATCCATACCTATCGCATGAACGGGTCAATAATCGGAAACACTTGCACCCTCACTGGTTCATGAGTAAACAGTGTTGGCCATGTATATACCACATCTTCAACCTCTTCTTTATCAAGACTTGGGACGACACTTTCACCTACGGCTATCGCGTTATCATTTACATCATAGACAACAATACGCACACGAAGATTTGATATAGCTGTACGCTTAACATTTTTAATCGTTACGTAAAGACGAGGTGTCGTCGCCTGTGGGTCAAACATATATTTGAGAACCCGCACCGCAGGATCTCGTGCAGTTTCGCTACTTGCATAATACGCAGATGGAGCGATTGTCGTAGCAACATTTACAGGAGAAGATGGGAGCGCTACATTTTGTATGATAATAGGAAACGTGCCAGACACAGGGGCAGATGAAGACCCAAAAACCTGTGCAAGCACACCACCGGCTGTATCAAAAAGCGTCATAGCATACGTGGCAAAAAGTGGAGAACTATCAACGTTGCGGTTATTCACCATAGCGACAATGTCATATACCCCTTCGCGCGTCGGTACAGCTTTGGACCACAGCACCGCAAGCGGTACGACATCTTGAGTACAGCGAAGTGCACACCCTCCACCACAGTCGACACCTGTCTCATACCCATTCTGACGAGTATCAAAACATGTCGGAGCAGGAAATAATGTGTCACGAAAAACATACACAGACGTAGCCGCTACAAGCAGTACACATGAGACACCATAGAGAATTTTTCTTCGTGTAGCCCACTCCATATACAGGTAAGTGTATCACACAGCCCCTTAGCGATGAGAGATATATGTAACCAGTGCGTACAAAGGTTCTGCTGTCGCTCCACTAGCTAGATTATCTCCCGAAATACTCTCCATGCGCGGAACTATATCGATATGTGCCCACGCATAGCTTTTTGCGAACTGATACAAAAACATAGCACCCGTTATCGAGCCACCATCCCGTTTCATTTTGTTGTGAGTATTGGTAATACCACCAAGATCACCCTTAATGTCTTCATAATATTCTTCATAGAGTGGTAATGGCCACATAAGATTCTTTGTATGTTCGCCACACAGCTTAAGCGACTGAGCAAGTGCGTCATCAGGAGAGAACACAGCCGACGCACGAGACCCAAGAGCGACAACCGCAGCCCCTGTTAACGTCGCGAGGTCAATTACCACACTTGGTTTATATTGTTTCGCATAGGTAAGTGCATCAGATAAAATGACACGACCTTCTGCATCTGTGTTAAGAACTTCGATAACTTGTCCTGACATGCTTGTAATAACGTCCCCAGGAAGATAACTATCCCCGGTTACCCGGTTTTCAACGGCTGGAATAAGGGCGATAACATTTTTCTTTACCTTAAGCTGTGCGAGAGCAAGGAGCGTGTGGATTGCAACAGCACCACCTGCCATATCCATGTGCATACCATTCATGTGATCTCCGGGTTTAATATTGCTACCCCCTGTGTCAAAAGTAACACCTTTACCGACAAGCACCACAGGCTTATCCTTACTCGTAGCACCTTGATACTCCATCATAATAAACTTTGGTTTGTTTGGAGAACTCTCTCCAACAGCAAGAACAGCATTCATTCCAAGTGTTTTCATTTTTGCGCTATCAAGCACTTTAACAGACACCTTAGCCACTTTTTTTGCCGCAGTGATTGCATGTTGTGCAAGGTCATGCGGTGTAAGGTGTGACCCGGGAGTATTAATAAGCTCACGAGCTTTGTTAAGCTCTGCTGCGATAATGAGACCTTTTTCTGCAGTGGCGCGAGACACTTTATCTTCTACTACAATAGCGACTGTTTGCTGTATCGTATCTTTCTTGTATTTTTCAAAGTCGTATGCAGCGTTTGAAAGTTCATATGCAAGCTTTTCCACAAACGCCTCTTCTGTATACAAAGTGGCAACAAGAGGGTACACGTCTTTGGCGACAAGATAATAACTTGATTGCTTGGATGCTTTTGCGACTCGCGCAACTTTACGCAGAAAAAGTGGCGCAGTAAATTGTGTGAGGGGCTCTTTACCTCCAAACGTAATGCATGGATGGTCACCTGATAACATCACTTGGTCCGTAGCAAAATCCTTACTATATGTAAGCAAAACTGCTTTTTTTACAGGTCCGAGAGTTGTGGTAATAGTCATCATGATGGTTTAAGGGTGATCAGTGTTAATAAGATACTGTATCTATACTACTATACAGATACACAGTTCACCACCACAAACGCCAAAAACACAAAACACC
>CAYWTC010000023.1:0-6013 GCA_964461165.1 uncultured Candidatus Saccharibacteria bacterium
AGGACAAAGTAAAGTTTCTTTTATTTTTAAAGCGGAGGGTTCGCATAGTGGTCTAGTGCACTACCTTGGAAAGGTAGCAACGGGGTAACCTGTTCGAGAGTTCAAATCTCTCCGCCTCCGCACAGTAGAAAAAATTGTTCGGAGAAAGGCAGCAAGGTGAAAGCCTTCACGAGTTCGAATCTCGTACCCTCTGCTATGTATTGGAGAAAGGTGGCAAACTCGAAAGGGTTTCGAGAGTTCGAATCTCTCCACCTCCGCAAAAAATATCCTTATTTAATAAGGATATTTTTTGTTAAAAGTAGTGATACAAAACGTCAAGTTCGGCAAATGAGGCTTTGATTGGTATAATTTTATTATGAAAGTTGATATTCCTTATTTTAAGTATTCATATTTAGAAGGTCCACACTTAGAACAGAAAACATTAGATGAAAAAATAGAAATAGGGAATTGCAGATTGGCCTTGCAAATTTATTTTTACAAAATACATAATAAATTTTATCAGAGAGACGAAATATACCTTCCGGGTGGATATAAAGTTTTAGGTAATTTTATATTTAAGGAAGAAGAAATAGATTTTGAAAATTTGAAAGAAGGGGATATTATTTTTGCACAAAATTTAATTGGCAAAAATGGAAACATCTTAAAAAAGAGTAGATCGGATTTGAAAGATTATGATGAGTGGTTATATCATTTACACAGTGCAATTTATTTAGGAAAGAAAGATGGTAAACATTATATTTGGCACGCAACAAGTGTAGAAGGTGGGACAGCCATTTGGGAACTAGATAAATTTAACTATCATTATTTACCGGTCTCAGTCAAAAGGGTAATTTAAGGTCTTGTTTCAGCTATAATTTCTTGCCGAACGTTGTATATAGTCTTCCGCACAGTAAAAAAAATTGTTCGGAGAAAGGCAGCGTACTCCAAGAGTCAGCACCTGGTGTGATTTTGGTAAATCGTCTGTACAGACCATGATACAATGTGTGTATAATTATGGTACTGATTTTATCCATACTTGCTGGACTTATTAATGCCGCAGGGCAGTTGCAGTACATTTACTATTTGGTAAGTAAAAAGATTATCCTTAACAAGGCAACGTGGGGAATTTCGGCGGCCATGATGTGTCTTCAAGCAGGATCATATTTTTATATAGTAAAAACTGAAAACCCTTGGATTGCCACGACAAGCATTGTCGTGGCCGTGAGTTTTGTTTTTATATTTTTATACTCTTTTGTGTACGGTCGGTATGCACAGTTGTCATCCTCAGATAAGGTTTCTCTTGCTGTTGGGTTAGGCGTTATTGCACTATGGCAGTTGACAGGGGATGCAAAGTTAGCAAACGGTATTCTCGTGGTCGCTGTTGTTGTCTCCTTCATACCAACAATAATTGGCTTATTCCAGGGTAGATTGCGCGAAAAACCTTGGCCATGGTTTATTGGCCCTTGTTCATACGTGCTCGTAGTTGCTTCTATATTTTTTGAGTCCGGGCTTTCTAACCCCGCAGCTTTTGCATATCCACTTATTGTCGGAATTGTTTTAAATAGTTTTGTTGGCTTTCAGGCGATTGCTCAGGATCGCGGTTACTTACCAGTGCCGCACTCAACAAAAAGCTAGGTATACATAATGTGTCGCACCATAGTTAGTGTGCTATACTTAGCATACTAACTATTAACACAAACATATGTCACACTACACTTTGCTTACAGCGGTTACTCTTCGTTCTTTGGACGCCCTTACTCGTATTTTAGAAAAAGGTGAGGCATATGAAAAAGAACACAACCTTCCAGAACATGGATTTCTTCAAGCTCGTCTTGCTCCAGACATGTTGCCATTTGTGTCACAGATTCGTATAGCAACTGACGACGCTCGTCGCAATACATATCTCCTTGCTGGTAAAGAACATGTCAAAATGGAAGACAACGAAACAACATACAAAGAGCTCTACGAGCGCATCACTACAACAAAGTCACTCGTGACAGCTCTTACGGAGGAGGATTTTGCAGGTGCTGACGATCGTCATATATCACTATACTGGATGGCCGGAGGATATGTTTTCGGAAAAGACTTTGTGCAAGAAATCGCAATTCCAAACCTCATGTTCCACGGTGTTACGGCGTATGATGTTTTGCGTAACCAGGGTGTGCCACTCGGTAAGGCAGACTTTATAGGGAATTTTAGTATGCATAAACCAGAATAGGTATGAAAGATGCCATCGTTATAAAAAATCTGCATAAGACATATCGAACAGCAAAAAAAGAGACACTGCACGGTATTAACCTTACTGTCCCTCAGGGGCAGTTTATAGGTATGCTCGGTCCAAATGGTGCAGGTAAGACAACGACAATTAGCTGTATTACAGGTGTCACAACACCAACAGAGGGAACTGTTATGGTTGCTGGACTAGATGTGGTGGCAAATTATCGACAGGCGCGAGCGAAAGTCGGAGTATCTCCACAAGAGTTTAATATTGATACATTCCAAACAGTCGACGAGATCCTTGATTACCAAGCAGGGTATTTCGGTATTATAGGAGACGCAATGAAAGCTCGTCGTGAGGAAATGTTGGAACAGTTTGACCTGATATCTCATCGTAATAAAAAGTTTCAGTTTCTTTCTGGTGGCTTGAAGCGTCGTGTAACGCTTGCGAAAGCCCTTATGCATAATCCAGAGATTCTTATTTTGGACGAACCGACAGCGGGTGTCGACGTAGAGACTCGTCAGGCTTTGTGGAAGTTTTTGAAAAAGTTACATAAAGAAGGGACGACGATACTTCTCACGTCTCACTACCTTGAAGAGGTTGAGAGTTTATGTGACCGAGTAGTTATCATAAAAGATGGCGCCGTTATTGCAGACGACACAGTACGTAACTTTACAGAAACAAAGAAGCTTGAAGATGTGTATCTTGATATTATTGGCCACGCAACGAACTAGTATGAAAAAATATTTTCCTAACCTTATAGGCTGGTATACATTAATTCGACGAGAGGTCGGCCGTACAAAGCGTGTTATTGGACAAGCAATCATTGCGCCATTCTTTACAGCATCATTGTACATATTTGTATTTGGGTATGTTGTTGGAAGTAAAATTAGTCTAATAGAAGGTATTACATATATAAGTTTTGTATTCCCTGGAGTGTTTGCAATGAACCTCATCATGGCGGTATTTTCTGCTACGAGCTTTTCGATTTACTTCATGAAGTTTCAAAAAACTATTGAGGACATGTTTACGTTACCTCTTTCGTATACAGAGCTCGTATCGTCCCTTATCATTAGTGGTGTTGTGCGAGGGCTCGCTATCACAGGCGCACTCTCAGTTGTTGCGGTACTTTTTGGTGTTAACAGTTTAGAGCACCCTTTTGTATTGCTTGGATATGTACTCCTCATTAGTATTTTCTTTGGTCTCCTTGGTGTCGTCGCTGGTATTTGGGCAGATAACAGTTTTGAAAAGTTTGGCCTTGTGACGAACTTTATTCTTACACCCCTTACATTCTTGGGTGGAGCTTTTTACTCTGTAAATATGCTTCCTGAAAAATGGCAGTTTATTGTGCACTTTAACCCGATCTTTTATGCGGTTGATGGTATACGTTACTCATTGACGGGATATCACGAGATGTCACTTGTATTTGGTTCGTCAGTCCTTATCGCACTCTCACTTGTGACGCTTGCGGTATGTGTTTGGATATTTAAGACTGGATGGAAGCTGCGTGCGTAGTAGTAAATATGAAGTCGTTTCAAGAATGTGTTATAGACGTTGTTAAGAATATTCCAGAGGGAAGTGTTATGACGTATGGAGGGGTGGCAAAGAAGGCAGGCAATGCAGGAGCTTCTCGTGCTGTTGGAAACCTTATGGCGAAGAATGGTGATAAGGCTGTGCCCTGCCATAGGGTGGTAAAGTCGGACGGAAGTATCGGTATGTACAACGGACTGCGAGGAAAGAGTAAAGAAGCAATTCTTAAAAAAGAAGGGGTGAAGTTTACCCTATCAGGAAAGGTGGAGGAACTATTTAAGATCTAATCTGTACCAGCTATCGTCTAGCATTATGGTAGGATATGGAAATGAAAATTGCAGTACTCGATAATCTAAGAAGTGTCCACAATGTCGGCTCTCTTTTTCGTACGGCAAATGCCGCCGGAGTTCAGAAGATTATTCTTTGTGGCACGACACCGACCCCGCTCGACAATCGAGGTGATCCACGAAAAGATTTTGCAAAAGTTGCACTTGGGGCAGAGAACACCATTACTTGGGAGTATCAAGAAGACATAAACAGTGCCCTTCAAGAGCTGAAAGAAAGTGGATGTTATATTATTGAGATCGAACAAGATCAAAAGTCAGTAGACTATAAAACAGTTTCTGTTGATATCACACAAAATGTGGCATTTGTTATTGGTCCTGAAGTGCAGGGTATGTCACAAGAGACGCTTGCACTCTGTGATGTTATCGCAGAAATACCCATGCTTGGCACAAAAGAGTCTTTAAATGTAACTATCGCGTTCGGTGTAGCTGTCTATGGTATATTGAAAATATGAAGATTACCAAGTTTGGGCACTGCTGCCTTTTAATTGAAGAACAAGATGCACGTATTTTGACTGACCCAGGAAGCTGGAATGACGTGCCAGAGGTGACAGACCTTGATGCGATACTCATCAGTCATGAACATGCAGATCATATTCATATAAAGAGTGTACAAAAGCTCGTTGAAATAAATAAAAATGTAGTCATCTACACACATGCTGGTGTAAAGAAATTGCTCGATGCAGACGCTGTTCCTTGTGTACTTGTGGCAGACGGTGAAGAGGTGGTGGTTAAAGGAGTGAGTGTGATGAGTTCTGGAAGTGAGCATGCATGTATTCATCACGAAATGCCACTTGTTCAGAATACTGGGTTTTATATTGCTGGTAAATTCTTTTATCCTGGTGACTCATTTCATAATCCACACAAAGTCATTGAAGTTCTCGCGCTCCCGGTAAGTGGTCCGTGGATGAAAATAGAAGAAGCAATTGAATATGCTAAAGTTATAAAACCAAAAGTTGTCTTTCCTGTGCATGATGCCATGCTACGGGAAGATAGGCGAGAGTTCACGCGAAGGCTTCCTAAAATGCTGCTTGATAAAAGTGGTATAGAGTTTGTGGATATGATTGAAGGCTCAGTTGTAGATTTTTAATATATGAAGATGTCTCATCCGTATTGTGTCTATGTTGCAGGACTGGCTGATAAAAAAGATGTAGATAAGGTGTACCACGATAACCATTATGGCGTAAGAATAGAGAGTGACAACGAGCTTTTTGGTCGACTTGTGATGGAGATCAATCAAGCGGGACTTTCATGGCGGACAATTTTGGTGAAGGAAAAAGGTTTCCGAAAAGCGTATCACAACTTTGATATCAAAAAAGTTTCAAAGTACGGAGAAAAAGATTTTGCACGTCTTATGAATGACGCGAGCATTATTCGTAATCGTCTGAAGATTAACGCAGCGATACATAATGCTCAGCAGTTAATAAAGATTCAAAAAGAGTTTGGAAGCTTTAGGAAATGGCTCGATGTACAGGCGAAAGACTTACATCAGGATAAAACCGCCTGGCTAAAACTCTTTAAAAAAGAATTTAAGTTTGTCGGCGGAGAAATCGTCGGTGAGTTTTTAATGAGTATTAACATGCTTCCTGGGGCGCATGATAAAAAGTGTCAAAGAGGCACACTGTAAAAAGTCTATCTCTGATCCTTTTCCAGTGTATCCACGCTTCGTGTGTATATGTTAAAATGAAAAAACTATGAAAACCATTCCGTATACAGAGAAAGATTTTACGTGGGTAAAGATGACTCCGGCCCTCATGAAGAAAAACGCAGAGACGTATATTGTACACAAGAAAAAAGCATACTCGGAAATAAAAAAAATTCTCCCAGAACATCGTACATTTTTAAACACACTGTACGCTCTTGAACGCTGCTATGACCCATTCGAGAGCTTTTTTAGTAAAATGGGGTTACTGTCTGAGGTTTCGCCGCACAAGGAAATTCG
>CAYWTC010000023.1:6023-8028 GCA_964461165.1 uncultured Candidatus Saccharibacteria bacterium
GATGCAGCGAATACTGTACTCACTGCTATGTCTCAAAAACTTGTTGACATTGAGTACGACAGAGATCTCTTTATTGCGTTATGTGAATACTATGAAGGTAATTTTAGAGATGAAAAAAAATCACTCCGCAAAGAGGATATTAAATTACTCGAAGAAACACTTCGTGAGTATCGTCGCATGGGATTTGACCTACCTACGGAAAAGCAGAAGCGTATAAAAGTACTTCTCAAAAAAGTTTCCAAACTCTCAATTGCATTTCGGCAAAATATTAATGACTATCAAGACTATATTTTGTGTACCAAACAAGAGCTCGCTGGTTTGTCAGAACGTTTTATATCATCACTCCCGTTGCACACTGATGGGCGGTATATCGTTTCTTTGCAATATCCCCACATCTTTCCATTTATGGCAGAAGCAGAGAGTAGAAAGAAGCGTGAAGAGTTGGCACGGAAAAATCTTAAAAAAGGTGGACAGAAAAATCTTAAAATCATTGAAGAACTTGTAGAGCTCCGGCATGAGATTGCTTCAATATTGGGCTACAAACACCACGCTGATTTTCGTTTAGAGACTCGCATGGTAAAAAACGCAGCAACGGTTGACCTGTTCCAGGGCTCTCTTCTTAAAATACTCGCTCCACAAGCAAAGAAAGATATGGGAGAGCTGCGCACGTATGCTACGACGATGGGGATTTCAAAAATTGAACATTATGATATTTCATATGTCGCTACACAGTTAAAAAAGAAATTATATGACGTCGACCCAGAAACAGTCAGGGGCTATTTCCCACTAGATCATGTACGTACGGAGTTGTTTGCCTTGTATGAAAAATTGTTCTCTATCATTATTACAGAGTTTCCTGTTAAGTTGTGGCACAAAGACGTGAAAGCGTATCAGGTGCACGATAAAGGTGGCGACCTTATTGGATACTTTGCAATGGACCTATTTCCTCGAGAGGGTAAGTATGGCCATGCTGCGATGTTCGATATCGTTGTGCCTCACGAAGAAGGGTATGGGTCAGAGCAATACATTGCTCCATTTTCAGGTATGGTGTGTAACTTTCCTGCGCCAAGCAAAAAAGTCCCGTCACTCCTTTCTCTTTCGGACATTGAAACACTTTTTCACGAATTCGGACACTGTCTTCATATGACATTATCTCGTGCACGATTAGAGTCTCAGGCAGGGGCAAATGTTGCGTGGGACTTTGTCGAGACGCCGTCACAGATTATGGAAAATTGGGTATGGGATACAGAGGTTATGAGCCGTCTCTCACGACACTACATAACAGGTAAGAAAATACCTCACGATATGATTGATCGTTTGATACAGGGTAAGACATTTCAAAGTGCGTACTTCTACACCCGTCAGATTATTCAAGGGAAGATCGATCTCGATATTCATACTGGTAAAGTTAAAGATGCTCGTCAAGCATACAGAAAGATGAACAAGTTGTACTTTAATATTGAGCTTCCAGAAAAAGATACATTATTCCCAGCAGGGTTCGGACACCTTGTTGGTTATGATGCCGGCTACTACTCATACTTGTGGGCGCTTGTATATGCATGTGACGCCTTTGCTGATTTTAAAAAGAAAGGCAATAAAAACGTGATGACTAATACCGAACAAGGTATGAAGTGGCGACGCGAAGTATTAGAAAAGGGATCCTCAGACGATGAAATGAAGTTGATTACAAACTTTCTTGGAAGAAATAGGGGTTAAATAAAAAGACCTCCCCGACCGCGGTACGGTATAGGGGAGGGTTGGGCGCTTGGAGGTTTTAGCAGGGTCACCGCGTTATGCTGCCACAGCTTCCTTCTGTGAAAAGTAGCTTGTTGAGGCATCCTCTATTCCAACATAGATAAGTGTACACCTTAATTTTGTCGTTTAACAGGGTGGCGTTTCTGGTAAAAATGTGTTATAATGCTAAGCACTTATTTTGTAGTCATGTACACACAGTGTGTGTGATTACAGTGTTTGGCCAGCTAGTAATCTTAATTATTTATGTATG
>CAYWTC010000024.1:0-7840 GCA_964461165.1 uncultured Candidatus Saccharibacteria bacterium
AATAGCGGAGGAAACAGGTTTGTCTGTCAAGGTAGGTGAACCATTTAACATATTGACTTTTAAAAAAGATACTGGCGAGTTCAAAGTCGGTATTACGTTTGTGTGTAAGTATCTTAGTGGAGACGTTATGCTTAGTTCTGAGCATTCTGCTTACAAGTGGATACAGCCACACGAGTTTGCAAGTTTTGATTCTGTAGCGTCTCTCCAGGAGGAAATTGCTCGATATGCAAAGCATGTAGGCCGCGCCTAATTGTGTACGTGCTACTGATATGATGAGTCTGGATTGTCTCTGATTTCATTGGATCTTTTTTATAAAAACTATACACTGCCTACTAGTAACTATTAACTATTTTCATGACCAAATCACTTATTCTCGCTGGCGGCTGTTTCTGGTGTGTCGAACATGATATGCGTGAAGCATCTGGTGTACTATCAGTTACCTCTGGGTATTCTGGCGGAGAAAGTAAGTCACCCACATACGAGACTCACACTGGGCACCGAGAGGTGATTCTTGTTGAATATAATAATGAAATAACATCCTATAAAAAGCTGCTTCAGTTTTTTATTGATCATATAGATCCAACAGATGCATCAGGGCAGTTTGCGGATCGTGGGTCAGCATACCAGTCTGCTATTTTTTATGAGAACGACGAAGAAAAAGTAATCGCCGAAGGAGTTTTGAAAGAACTAGACGAAAGTCATGTGTATGAGCTGCCTTCTATGGTCGCTCTTTTACCGCGAAAAGAGTTTTACAAGGCAGAAGAATACCACCAAAACTACGCAGAAAAGAATCCTACTCACTATATGCTCTATCGACAAGGGAGTGGTCGAGAGGATTTTGTAAATCGCACGTGTCAGGTGCGAGAAGAAAAGCATATCGTGTGGAGTGATTAATATTAAAGGAGACGTCAAAGGTCTCGCTCCAAACAGTGCGTAGTGTATACTTATAGGTATGACATCAATCTTTTCACGCATCATTGCGGGTGACCTCTCTGGTTACAAAATCTATGAAGATGAGTATGTGTGTGCAATTTTAGATATTAACCCAATTCAAAAAGGTCACGTGCTTGTGATACCAAAACAAGAGGTGGATCAGCTTTTTGAGCTTGATGAAGCAATGTACGATCATATGATGCGTCGTGTACGGTACTGTGCACAGATTATTCAAGCGAAGCTCGGCTGTGCTCGTGTATGTGTATTTGTGGAGGGGTACGGTGTGCCACATGTGCACGTGCACCTTGTGCCGACGAACACACCAGAAGACTTCGATAAAGAGCTTGTATATGCTGCTTCACAAGAAGAACTACAGGAGATGCAGCGCATTCTGGCTCATTAGTAAGCATATGAACTATATTATCTTTCGAACGACAGCAGTCCTCATCACAAGCTATATTACTAAAGTCGGTGTACCGCTTGTGTTTGCCTGGAGTACAGGGCTCACGGCGCTCTTGGCAGCTATAACTATCGCTTTGATTAACCACACCGTAAAACCGATACTACAGCTTGTTTCAATACCGATACATTTTTTTACGCTCGGGTTGATATCTTTTGTTATTAACGGTGTCTGTATTCTCCTGGCGGCAAAAATAGTCGACGGATTTTCTATACCATCACTTGCGATGGCTGTGTGGTTTTCTATTGTCCTCGCAGTTGTTAACTGGGTGCTTCACATTTTTGAGTAAGCTTTGTATACTGCATTAAGCAACCAGTAATGGGGTGCCGGACTACTCGCCGAATCCGCAGCAATGCAGATAAAGCGCGACGACAGGATCTGCAAAGGTCCCGAGACTGCAACGTCTGAAACAACGCGACAACGCCTCATGAGTACGAGGCTTCAAGGCTCCTTGCGAGCCTTTTTTATGTCTTATTTTTCCTCGGCCTCAGTTATCTCTTCGACATCTTCTTGAATTTCGTCGATATCTTCTTGCATTTCTTCCACGTCCTCGGCAATCTCCTCCACGTCTTCCGCGATTTCTTCTACGTCATGTGAAATCTCCTCAACATCTTCTTGAATCTCATCAATATCTTTTTCTACATTAGCAATAGTCGCAGCTTGTCGATTGACAGACATTTGAATAAAAATAGCCAGATAAATCGCTTCGAGGGATACAAGCGTCGTAAGTACGAGCAATACGCGATTGGTATCTACACCAAGAAGTATGAGAGTAAACGACCCAGCAAAAACGAGGGTGTGTACAATGAGCGAAGAGACCGATCCGACCCATTTCGAAAATGATACAGCAATATCATCTAAAGTGGTTGATTGCGAAGGGTTTTGTGACATAATATTTACTATATCATATATATGATAAAATAAAGGTATGACAATACTATACGTAGTCTTTGCTGTCATGGCGGCGCTTGCAGTTCCTGCGGGCATGTGTGCACTTTTGTATTATTTCTTTACTAAACAATCTCATCTCTTTATGGAAACAAAAACAAAAGCCCTCGATGTATTTTTATATCTTGGTATCTTTATCACGTTGGTAACATCTGTGACAAATGTTATTCAAATTATTTTCTCTGCCATTGAACGAAAGTTCACTGATGTGCTCGAAGCAAGTCAGTATGTTGATATTTACGGTAGTGACGTACGCATGGCGATAGCTATTCTGATTGTCATCTTCCCGATTTATCTCGCATTATCATGGTATGTCTCACGAGATATTTCTATCTTCACATACAAAAAAGACCTCGGTATACGTAAGCTCTTTATCTATACGACGCTGTTTGTAACACTGGTTACCCTTGTTGGAACATTGGTATCAGCAATTTACACCTATCTCGGTGGTGAGCTTACATCTCGTTTCGGATTGAAGGCGCTTACGGTATTCGTGATTGCTATTGCTGTATTTGGATACTATATATACAGCTTGCGCCGTGATTACTCTCAGGCTACAAAGTTACCACTTTTCATTGCCATCATTTCGGCAGTGCTTGTATTTGGTTCACTGTGGTGGAGTGTTTCTGTTATCGGTACACCTGCTGATATGCGCATGAAGCGAATCGACGACACACGCCTCTCTGATATATCACGTATTCAGCAAGAAGTTTATAATCACTTTAACAACGCAGGAAAGCTCCCGGTGACATTAAGCGAGCTTAATAACGCTTTCCAGGGGTATGTTGTGCCGAGTGATCCGGTTACCAAGGATTCATATGGATACACGATTATTCAAATTCCTGTGTTTAAGCAAAACTTTGTCACAAACAAAAAAGAGCTAGAGTATGCTGCTGTCTTTGAGCTGTGTGCTACGTTTGACACTGTGCGAGAGTATGACAATAGAGGTACCCCCGTTTTTTCAGAAAAAGGTATATCTGCAAGTAACTATTACTATACAGGAGATGTGTCGCCGTTTTGGAATCACGGAAAAGGTACGACATGTTTCAAGAGAATCATTTCTCCTGATATGTATTACGGGCGATAGAAATATCATTTGTTAATCACAAACAAAAGCAGGGCTTCGGCCCTGCTTTTGTTTGTGATAGTATTATCTCATCTATGTCATCATACGATTTTAAAACTATTGAAGAGCGCTGGCGGCGTACGTGGCGCGAGGATAATGTATACAAGACAAACATAACCCCTAGTCACGGTAAGAAAATGTACGTCCTTGATATGTTCCCGTATCCGTCTGGTGAAGGTCTTCATGTTGGACACCCAAAAGGTTATATCGCTACTGATATTTATTCTCGTATGAAGAAGATGTCGGGGTATGAAGTGCTTCACCCGATGGGGTGGGATGCATTTGGACTTCCTGCGGAACAGTATGCTTTGAAAAATAAAGTACACCCACGAGCTGCGGTAGAAAAAAACATTGCACGCTTTAAAGAGCAGCTTGACCTTATCGGTTTTAACTATGACTGGTCACAGGAAATAAATACAACGGACCCTGAGTTTTATCGATGGACACAATGGATTTTTAAACAGATGTTTAAAAAAGGCCTTGCTCACGAAAGTCACGAGCCAATTAACTGGTGCCCGTCGTGTATGACAGGTCTTTCAAATGAAGATCTTGAGGGTGGTAAATGTGAGCGATGTGGTAGCGAGGTAGAAAAGAAGCCGATACGACAATGGGTGCTTAAAATAAAAGAGTATGCCGATAGAATGCTTGAAGATCTCGACGAGCTTAACTGGCCACAAGCGATCAAAGAGTCTCAGCGTCACTGGATTGGTAAATCAGTAGGTGTGCAGTTTTCGTTCGCATTGTCGGGCATCCCAGAGACCGTAGAAGTGGAGCACGCAGTAGATATCTTTACGACACGACCAGACACGCTCTATGGTGCGACTTTTGTTGCTATATCTGCGGACGTTGCTGCGGATTGGATAGCTCGTGGATGGATTACATCCTCAGAGGTATTCGCTGCGGTGAATCGTATTCGTGAAGCCCATAAAGATGTAACGTATGATACGAACAAAGAAAAAGACGGTGTTTTCACTGGTGTGTATGCTCGTAATCCAGCAACTGGGGCTCGTATTCCTGTATGGGTTGCAAACTATGTCGTAGGAGGTGTGGGGACGGGGGCTATTATGGCTGTACCAGCTCACGATGAGCGTGACGCAGACTTTGCACAGACATACGGTTTGCCTGTTGTGCAGGTTGTACAACCACATGTTGTCGATCATGTTAACGTGCCCCGACCTGACAAGCCTACAAAAACACGACGCAATGTGCATGTGATCGTTCGAAACAAAAAAGACAACACGTATCTTATTTTGCGAAATAGTATTCATAGCTGGGACACAATTGTCATTGGTGGTGTCGAGGAAGGTGAGACACTTGAAGCAGCTGCTCGTCGAGAGCTTCGTGAGGAGACGGGGTATACAGATGTGACTCTTATTCGAGAACTCGGCGCTCCTGTTATGGCTGAGTACTTTGCACCACATAAAGATGAAAATAGGCGAGCTGTTTCATCGGCGCTGTACTTTGAGCTTGAATCAGATACAAAAGAAGCTGTTACTAAGGGCGGGGAAAATGAGGGTAATCAGGTTATGTGGGTGTCTGAAAAAGATTTTGTCCCAGGTGTGATGATTAACTCTGAGCTTGCCCTGTGGCTAGAGCGTATGAAAACAGGTGTTGATACATACACTGGTCCCGGCACTATGATCAACTCAGGATCCCATTCTGACATCTCATCCGAAGACGCTGCTGCGCGCATCACGGAAGCGTTCGGGGGTGTGCCAACAAAACGATATAAATTACAAGATTGGGTATTTGCTCGACAGAGATATTGGGGAGAGCCATTTCCTATTGTCTTTGATAGTCAGCATACACCGTACACCGTCGCAGACAGTGAGCTTCCCGTAAAGTTACCAGAGGTAGAAAAGTATGAGCCAACAGGTACAGGTGAAAGTCCTCTTGCTGGTATTTCAGAATGGGTGAATGTCTATGGGTATATTAATGATGACGGCGACTTTGTGTCATGCGATAAAGATGACATAAAGGCGCAGCTGTTTACACGAGAAACTAATACTATGCCACAGTGGGCGGGATCATCATGGTACTATCTTCGTTTTATTGATCCTAAAAATACAAAAGCTCTTGTTGCGCCTGAGCTTGATAAGTTGTGGTCGCCGGTAGACTTTTATGTCGGAGGTGCAGAGCATGCGACACGTCATCTTATTTATGCTCGGTTTTGGCATAAGTTTTTGTATGACATCGGTGTCGTGTCTCACAAGGAGCCATTTACTCGCTTGCAAAATGTTGGCCTTATTCAGGCAGAAGACGGCCGCAAGATGAGTAAGCGATATGGTAACGTGGTTAATCCAGATGACGTTGTTGCAAAGTATGGGGCGGACACGCTTCGTGTCTATGAAATGTTTATGGGCCCATTTGACCAGTCAGTGGCATGGAGTACGAGCTCTAGTCAGGGCTCATATAACTTCCTTGAGCGTGTATGGAACTTGTCTCAAAGAGTTGCTGGAAATACAGATCCCACAGAGACACTTCACGCTCTTCATAGAACGATAAAAAAGGTTGGCGAAGATATAGAGCTTTTTAAGTTTAATACAGCAATTAGCCAGATGATGACCTGTTGTAATGTTTTTGAAAAACAAGAACATATAAGTGAAGCTAGTTATGCGTCTTTTATTCAGGTACTTGCACCATTTGCTCCTCATATGACAGAAGAGCTGTGGCATAACCTCGGGCGCGACGCGTCAGTGCACACAAGCGTTTGGCCGATATATACAGAAGAATACCTGATAGACAGCGAAGTAACGATCGCTATTCAAATAGGGGGCAAGCTTCGTGGAACGGTTATCGTGCCGCGAGACATGGCAGAAGAAGCCCTTATGAATAAGGTGCGGGAGGAGGATTGCTATCACAAGTATGTCGGCCAGAATGAACCACGGAAGGTGATTGTGATTCCAAACAAGATCGTAAATATCGTAATTTGACGTTTTTGGCAAGTTCTGGTAGAATAGGTTAACTCTCAATACATGTCAGGAATAACATTTAAACCAAAAGCAGTATCAAAAAAGCTTCTCACGACGCTTAATCCTCGAACACGAGAAATCGTGGTTAATCGTTATGGTCTTGAAAAACAAGAGCGTATGACCCTCGAGGCTATTGGAAAGACATATGACATCACTCGTGAACGTGTACGCCAGATAGAGAATTTTGCACTCACTTCTATCAAAAAGTCAAAAGAATACAAAGAGCATGCTTTTGTGTTTGATGAGCTTAAAGCCGTCGTAAAAGACCTTGGAACCGTAGTTTCAGAAGATCACCTCATGCGTCACCTTTCAAAGGATCCAGTTGTTCAGAACCATATTAATCTCTACCTCGCCCTTGGTCCAGATTTCATCAAACATAAAGAAGATGATCATTTTCATGCTCACTTTACGACTGACAAGAAAGTATCTGATCATGTCCGCGAAGCGTTGACCAAGCTATATAGCTCTATTAGTGAAGAAGACCTCATTAAAGAAGAAGAAATCTTTACTCGTTTTATGGAGCATTTGAGTGAGCTTGTTTCAGAATACAAAGATAATAAAGAAGTTATTTATCGATACCTTGCACTTTCAAAAGTGATTGGTAAAAATCAGCTTTCAGAATGGGGTCGTGTGTCATCTCCTCATGTAAAGGCTCGTGGCATTAAAGACTATGCATACCTTGTAATGCGTCGTGCTGCTCGTCCTATGCACTTTAAAGAAGTAGCTCAGGAGATCAACAAAACATTTGGTAAGCGTGCCCATGTTGCGACATGTCACAATGAACTCATCAAGGACTCTCGTTTCGTTCTCGTCGGTCGTGGTATGTATGGTCTTAAGGACTGGGGTCACACAGGTGGTGTTGTGCGTGACGTTATTACTGAGGTTTTGAAAGACGCAGAAGGTCCTCTCTCTAAGGAAGATATCATTAAGCGTGTTCTTGATCGTCGTATCGTTAAACCAAACACTGTATTGGTAAACCTTCAAAACCCTCGATACTTTAAAAAAGTTGCTGGAGGATTCATTCTTGCATAATCAAAAAGACTGTGTCGTAAAAAGCCGAGACAAATATGTCTCGGCTTTTTACTACCAACAGAAAAGTAATGACTCTTACGGACTGTTTGATATACTGTGTAGCAGCGTATGCAACTACTTATTGATATTCTTCTTACCCTTGTATATCTCGGTATTGTAGCTTTATCTGTGGCGTGGTTTTGGCATTTTCTTGTATTATGGGCGAATCAGCGACATCTCGATAGTATTAACTGGGTCATGCTTGAGATCAAGCTCCCTCGCGAAATAGATAAGTCTCCACTAGCTATGGAGCTTATCCTCCCATCATTTTTGATTGGAAGTGGACTTGATGCGTGGTACAAACGATATATTGTAGGAAACCTCCCACAG
>CAYWTC010000025.1:0-7484 GCA_964461165.1 uncultured Candidatus Saccharibacteria bacterium
TCCGAACCGCTAGTTTTGGAAAATTTTTGAGTTTAGGATAGAATACAACTCAATACTAAAAACAAAAGCGACTCTCGAGTCGCTTTTGTTTTTCTTTTAATATAGAATTTACACATAAGCTCATTGTTAGGGCTTCAAGGAGAAGAAATGGAAAAAGCATTTTGGGCTCTTGCCGTCTGCGTGTTATTTACAGCGGCAAGTTTTTTTGGTTGGATTGCGTATTGCATCCTCACAAAAGCTCCTTGGTATGAGGAAATGAAATGGTGGTCTCGTAACTAAGATGGCTCATGAACCCTGCAAAAGTGTGTATTCAAAAGAAAAAGCGACCGCCTTGGTCGCTTTCTTGTATTCTCACAACCAGACTCTCTTGTTTTGAGACCTCTCGGAGCCGGGCAGGCGAGAGAGGGCACATTTCTTAGCAAAGAAATGATGTGTTCCTCAAAACAGGAGATTTAAAAAGAAAACAAATTATTGATTTAGTTGAATTCCAAAAGTATTTCCTTAAAATTTTTAATTTTATTATTTGTATCAACAACAACCCCTTCTTCTTTATACAACCTCATCCTCTTCGCACGGTATTCCTCACTAACCCAAATACTTCCATTAGCATACACAATTCTATGAAAGGGGATTGCAAGACCTTTTTCGGTATGAGCTCGTGCGAGTATACCTGTAATGCTTTGAGATGCCATACCACCGGCTCCTGCTGCGCGAGCAAGTCGTCCATAGGTTGTAACACGCCCTTTTGGAATAGAAAGTGCTAATTCCACGACACGTTCACTGAACGTCTTTCCAGAGTGTTTTTTCATATAAAAAGTATAGCATTTGAGTATCTTTTGCATCTTTGTGGCGAGCGCGTTATAGTAGATATATCCTTCTTCGTAGATGTTTGAGTGGTGTGAATATGATAGTGCATCTACGGAAAGGTTTACACGTTACTACTGTTGTATCGAATGCGTTTATTATTGAAAACCATTACTAATTTAAATATATCTTTATGTCATATTTACCAGAAGGAAGTGCAGTGCCTCAGGTTACATTTAAAACAAGAGTTCGCGACGAGTCTGTTGGAGGAGATAATCCATTTAGATGGGAGGATCTTACAACGGATGATATTTTTAAGGGAAAGAAAGTCGTCGTATTTTCTTTGCCGGGCGCATTTACTCCTACATGTTCATCAACTCATGCCCCAGGATATGAAGCAAAGTTCGCAGAGTTTAAGGCGCTTGGAGTAGACAGCGTTATCTGCTGTTCAGTTAATGACGCTTTTGTTATGTATAACTGGAAGCTTAAATTAGGTCTTGAACACGTTTTCATGCTGCCTGATGGCAATGCGGACTTTACTCGTGCTATGGGGATGCTCGTCAAGAAGAATAATCTAGGGTTCGGAGATCGCTCTTGGAGATATTCTATGTATGTAGAGGATGGTGTGATTACAAAGTTGTTTATTGAGCCAGGTATGATGGATAATTGCCCTACGGATCCGTTTGAAGTGTCGGATGCAGACACAATGCTTGCGTATCTTAATGCACACTAAATCTATGAAAAAATATATACACGCAGTAACGTCACGAGTTAACTTCTGGAATCTTTTCATCGGTATTGTTATTGGTATCGGTGTCGGATTTTATGCTATGAATGCACTCATACCAAATGGCGATGAAATGCTTCGCATGCATCGACTTGACCCGTCATCACTTCGTCAAGAAAAAATGATGCGTCATATGGGGCATTCTATGAATAATCCATATATGATGAATGAGGTTACAAGCGAGCAGCAGTTCTTGAAGGATATGGTACTTCACCATGAGGCTGCCGTTATCATGGCACAACAAGTTTTGAATCATAGTCCAAGCGACAAGGTCAAAGCTCTTGCTGAGGCGATTATCAAAGCTCAGACACAAGAAATTGCAGACATGAAAAGCTGGATGACAGCACAGTAAATACAAAAGTTTATATATAGCAAAAGCGCCACGAAGGGGCGCTTTTGCTATACTTTCGTATATATATGAACGCTAATGAATGTATGGAAGAGATACAGCGCAAGCTTGCGAGTCTTACAGAATCACCGCTGTACGCGTATCGAATACAGCACGCGTACACTCCTGTTGTGGGAGATGGGTCATTGCAGGCATCTATTATGTTTGTGGGAGAGGCCCCTGGAGAGAAAGAGGCTTTATCAGGTGCGCCATTTTGTGGACGCTCTGGTGCCTTACTTAATGAATTGCTTGGGCATATCGATCTTACAAGGGAGGATGTTTATATTACGAATCTTGTTAAAGATAGACCAGAAGATAACAGAGATCCAACGCAAGAAGAAATAGCTTTATATGGACCTTTTCTTGATCAGCAAATAGAAGCTATTAAACCACGTGTCATTGTCATGCTTGGA
Source organism: uncultured Candidatus Saccharibacteria bacterium (assembly GCA_964461165.1). Classification (GTDB taxonomy): domain Bacteria; phylum Patescibacteriota; class Minisyncoccia; order Phycocordibacterales; family UBA5272; genus UBA11704. The sequence continues at coordinate 2,393 of CAYWTC010000025.1, forward strand.
AGACTTAGTATGAAATATATTTTTTCACGATACGCCTCGCATGAAGTTATACAGCCAATTAGTGATATGCATGGCAGGAGCTATACAGGTCGCACCTCGTATGGCGAAGTAGTGCTTTTGCCGCTGTATCATCCGGCAGCTGGTTTATATAATCCAGGGCTGCGCCCGGTTTTATATGAAGATATAGAGCGGCTTGTACCGTTTATGCAGAGTTCTTAACTGAAAGGAGGAATTTCTCGAAGCAAGCATCACACTTTTCTTGATTATTTCGCCATTTATCAAGATTGCCACAGACTTTCACATCCACGACTTCTGCGCCACAGAATCCAAAGACACATAGTTTCCAGAATGATGTTAGTGGAAGAATGAGAAGATAGTGCCACCAGCCACTATTACCTGATGTTGCAAATATTTTTGCAGTTTTGCCTTTGAGAAGCTTGGCGACCTTACCGTTTGGCATGTATTTATACCCAACACCTGGCCAAATTGTATGGTCAATCCAGTTTTTCATAATTGCAGGAGGTAGCCCCCACCATATAGGGTGAATGACGACGATTTCGTCCGCCCACGTAAGCTGCTCATGGAACTTTTTTTGCACTGGAGAAATCGGCATATCTTTAATCTTCTCGAACTTCATAAAAGGAAGTGCATTTTCTTGCGCGTATAGATCAACGAGTACAACGGTGTGCCCATTTTTTTCTTTTGCTTGTTTATATGTGTTTGCGATACGATGTGTGTGACCAAGAGATGATGGGTGAGCAGTAACAATGAGAATGTTCATAGACCCAGTATAGCAGTTTGCAGTAGGCAGTAAGCAGTGGATAAAGATAACGTGCCCCGCAAAGCATACTCGCGACGTGGGGTTGCTGGTGGATACTTTTTTCTTTTACTTTCCCAACGAAATAGACGCTGTATTTCTTTGCTACGAGATCAGCTCGTACTCGACCCATCGGCCTCCGTAAGCTATCTCTTATGGGAAAGTGGAGTTTGTGGGAGGCTTTGATACACTACATACATGAAACAACAAGTTTTTGTAATACCTGGCGGTGATGCCTTTGCTACATATGATGAATATATGGCCTTTTTAACTAACTACGAAGTTAGTCTCAAGAGACTGCGAACGGTCCGCTGGAGGTCAAAGCTGCCAGATTCTCTTGGAGATGGTTTCGATGTTTATGTAGTAGAAATGCCGAATCGCTATAACGCAAAATATCCAGAGTGGAAGATTTGGTTTGAAAAGCATCTCCTGTTAATGGATGAAACGATCATACTCATTGGCACATCGCTAGGCGCTGTGTTTTTAGCCAAGTATATGTCTGAAAACTCTCTTTCTAAGAATGTGCGAGCTACATTTCTCGTTGCCCCACCGTACGGTGAAGATGGCGGGAGAAAGCTTCCTGAGTTTGCTATTACTACGTCACTTAAAAAGTTAGGAGAACAGGGAGGGAGTCTATTCTTTTATCATAGTAAAGATGATCCTGTTGTTGCCTTTTCAGAGTTGGCTAAGTTCCAACAGGAGCTTCCAAATGCTACATATAGAGTTTTTGAAGACCGGCAACACTTCAACCAAGAAGATTTTCCAGAGATTGTTGAGGATATTAAAAATCTGGCGTTATAGGTGTATACACGGTAGTATAGTAAGGTCTACTTATCAAGGAGAAAGACATGAAGTTCGTTGTTTTGTGCGAAAGGCTGCTTAGCAGTCTTTCAACCATTTTGGCCAGGATCTTTACGGCATTGCTTCCGCGACCACAGTTGCTCGGAAGGCTTGCCTATGTGTCGGGCTACGCCGACTTATATTTTTCGGCCCAGGATGAGGTCATTACCTGGCATAAGGCAGAGCTTTATAGGCTTGATGGCTCGTACAGGCTTCAGCATGAGAGTCTCCTGCTCGTCGCTGCACGGCAAAAGGCCGTTGAGGCTGGTATTGGCCCAATGGATCCGAGATACCCGGAGCTGCCTGATCTCGAACCAGATTCTTCGTGGATTGAAGAACTTCTTCCTCGAAGCAGTAGTCCAAAAATACGTCCCAAATAGGAGAATGGCCATGACTAGACGAGTACTTGTTCTCAGTCAGGAGGAAATCGCGCGCACTCTTCAGATGGCCGACTCTGACTATCGCCCCGACGAGATTCTCCGCCTTAAAGCGAGAATTGCTCACGAGACCGAGCTGTGTGAAGCGCAAGCTGTGAAAAATGGCATGGTTGACGAGGGGCACGTGCGTGAGATCGTCGCCATGAGGTTGGAACTAGATGGTCTTTATCTGGACTGGACGGAAGGTAAAATCTCCTGACTGCCACGGGTTAGGATTGTTTTGTCCACTGTTTCTCAAAAAGCCCGCAATTGCGGGCTTTAATTTTGGTAAGGTTTACAAAATTACCAAGAATATAGAGGGATTTTTATAGTTTTGCGCTATTAACAGGCTTTCTATGGACTACTTGATGTCCTTGTGGTATAATCCGCCTACTATTGGCCTTTCGATTGAGTTATTGGTGTGGGCAATAACGGGAACAATTTATTAGAGGATTTATATAATCAACATAGATAAAGACACTCATAGTGCCTTTGTCACGTATTTGTATGCCAAAGCAAACACGGAAATCACTTCCAACCAAAGTTTTCTCGAAGTATCGAGAACCTCTTACTAAGTTACCTAATCTCGTCGAAAATCAGCTGTTCTCATATCAAGAACTTATTGATCGCGGTATTGTAGAAATATTCCGCGAGTTTTCTCCCATTAAGGACTACTCTGAAAAGAAGTTCGAACTAGAGTTCGTGTCATTTGAATTGTCTAATCCTAAGTATGACGAAGTGTATGCAAAGGAAAACAAGCTAACATACGAAGCGCCACTACGTGCTCGTGTGAAGCTTTCAAACAAAATCCTTAACACTGTTAAGGAGCAGGAGATCTTTATGGCAGATTTTCCTTTGATGACCGTTCACGGGACATTCATCATCAACGGTGTAGAACGTGTGGTTGTTCCTCAGCTTGCCCGATCTTTCGGTGTCTTTTTTGACTCAGAAGAATCAAAGGGAAAGCGCTACTTCGGTGCAAAAATCATTCCTGCACGTGGTGTATGGATTGAGCTTGGCACAGAAGCAGATGGTGGTGTGTACGTTCGTATCGACAAGAAGCGAAAGTTCTCTGTTATTGCACTTCTCCGTGTTATGGGTCTTGCGACAGATGATCAGATCAAGAACGCCTTTAAGGACCACGAAATTGCAGGTCCGCTACTATCAGCGCTTGTTGAGCGTGACGACGTCAAGACTATTCATGACGCATATATCGAAATCTATAAACGTCTTCGAGATGGAGATTTGGCTACTCCAGAAAATGCGAAGGAATATGTAGATTCTATCCTCTCACCAGAACGTTACGACCTTTCTCCTGTGGGACGTTTTCGCTTTAACAAGCGATTCGGTAAGTCTATTGACCAAAAGGATAAAGAAGCGCAGCGACGCACTCTTTCAAAGGAAGATATGGCTGAAATCATCAACCATATTGTTGAGCTCAATAATAATCCGAATGCACAAGAGGACGATATTGACCACCTTGGATCACGTCGCGTGAGATATGTGGGTGAAATGATGTCACAGAAGATTCGTACGGGAATGATGCAGATGAAGCGAAATATTCAGGACAAGATGTCTGTTATCGAAACAGATACGACACTTCCTATTGCAATCGTTAACCAGCGACCACTTCAGGCTCGTATTAAAGAATTCTTTACGACAAACCAGCTGTCTCAGTTCATGAACCAGGACAACGCTCTTTCAGAAGTAGAGCATTTGCGTACGCTTTCTGCCCTTGGTCCCGGAGGTCTTACTCGCGAACGTGCAGGATTCGAAGTTCGTGACGTGCACACATCTCACTACGGTCGTGTGTGTCCTATTCACACTCCAGAAGGTCCAAACATTGGTCTTATTCTTCGTCTTGCAAACTACGCACGTATTAACGATTTCGGTATTATCGAGACACCGTATGTAAAAGTTGAAAAAGGAAAGATCACAAAAGAGATTATCTATATGAACGCACTTGAAGAAGAGCGTCATATTATCGCTCACGCAGGTAACCTTTTTGACGAAGAGGGAAAGTTTTTGAAAAAAGAAGTAGAAGTGCGTAAAGCAGGCCAGCCAACTCTCGTTGATAAAAACGATGTTGAGTTTATCGACGTTGCGTCAAATCAGGCGTTCTCTGTCGCGACATCAATGATTCCATTCTTGGAACACGATGACGCTTCACGTGCGCTGATGGGATCAAACATGCAGAAACAAGCCGTGCCGCTTATGGTGCCAGAAGCTCCGCTTGTAGCAACGGGCATGGAAGCAGAAGCTGCGAAGCATATCGGACGTCTTGTGATTGCGGAAGAAGCAGGAGAAATTACTCAGGTAGACGCAAATAAGATTACTGTTACATCTGACAAGAAGGCGCAGGAGTATAACCTTATTACGTTTGCTCGTACGAACGCTTTCAACGTCTTCCATCAGCGTCCTATCGTATCTCTTGGAGATAAGGTAAAGAAAGGACAAGTTCTTGCTGATGCTGCTTCAACAGACAATGGTCAAATTGCACTTGGTCATAACGTGCGTGTCGCGTTCATGAGTTGGAATGGTGCGAACTACGAAGACGCTATTATTCTTTCAGAGCGTCTCGTTAAGGATAGTAAGTTTTCATCTATTCACATTGAAGAGTTCGTATGTAATGTCCGTGATACAAAGCTCGGCGCAGAAGTGACGACACATGATATTCCAAACGTTGGTGAGACAAAGCTTAAGAATCTCGATGAAGACGGTATTATCCGTATCGGTGCAGAAGTTCGTCCAGGGGATATTATGGTTGGTAAGATTACTCCAAAGGGTGAGACAGAGCTTACGCCAGAAGAGAGACTTCTTCGTTCTATCTTTGGTGAAAAAGTTCGTGATGTAAAAGATTCATCACTTCGTCTTGATAATGGTAAGCGTGGGCGTGTCATCGGCGTGAAGGTATTCTCTCGTGAGCGAGGAGATAATCTCGAAAGTGGCATTATTAAGCGTATTCACATTGAAGTTGCTCAGGTTCGTAATATTTCAGTTGGTGATAAGCTCGCGGGAC
>CAYWTC010000026.1:0-7451 GCA_964461165.1 uncultured Candidatus Saccharibacteria bacterium
AGGGCGACAGATTTACAGTCTGTTGTGATTGACCACTCCACCACCGACGCAAAAGTGTTGGCCGCATGAAAGGGTGGTATTTCATCTATGGATCGACAGAGACCTCAGAACGCCGCGCTTACGCGCTAGCAGAACCTAGATCTTAGCTTCAAGTCCTCCCACCTATGCTACATGCTTTAACATGCCAGCCAACAGTAGTAGAGTATAGCAAATTCGACGTAAAACATAAAGACCCTTTATGTAAAGGGTCTTTATGTTTCTAGGCACCTGATTCTTGTTTCTTACTTCGCACATCCACCTGTATCGGGCTTGGTATTTTCTTTGGACGCTTCGCTTCCACATAAATCTCTCCCTTTTTATCAAGTGACACGGAAGCAATGCCGCCTTTCACAAACTTTTTCGACAACATGAGCTGTGCGATCTTGTTTAAGATTGTTGTTTGCATAAATCTCTTAATCGGGCGAGCTCCGTAGTGCGGATCAAATGACTTGTCAGCAATATGAAGCGCAGCTTCATCACTAACTTCAAGCACAAGATCTTTTTCAAGAAGCCGTTTGCCGATTTCTTCCACCTGTAGCCCGACAATCTTTTTAACTTCGTCTTTTGAAAGCACATCGAAGATAATCGTGTCATCGAGACGGTTCAAAAATTCTGGTTTAAAGAATTCTTTCAATGCTTCCATGACACGCTCTTTTACTTGCACATATTCAGACCCCGCAGCATGATTCGTAAATCCGATCTGCTCCATCTTTTGAATATACTGACTACCGATGTTTGACGTCATGATAATGATAGTGTTCTTGAAGTTAACAACACGCCCCTTACTATCAGTAAGACGACCCTCATCGAGTACCTGCAAGAGTAGATTAAAGACTTCTGGGTGAGCCTTTTCCACTTCGTCGAACAAAATAACAGCATACGGACGATGTCGCACCGCTTCCGTCAACTGTCCTGACTCATCATAGCCGACATACCCAGGAGGCGAACCAATGAGTTTAGAGGTGCTATGCTTTTCCATGTACTCACTCATGTCTACTTTGATGAGTGCTTTCTCGTCGTTAAACATAAACCCTGCGAGTGCTTTTGTCAGCTCTGTTTTTCCGACTCCAGTAGGACCCAAGAAAAGGAATGACCCGATCGGACGCCCTGGATCATTAATACCTGCACGGCTACGTCTCACTGCATCGGCTACTTTTGTAATCGCTTCACGTTGACCAATCACGCGCTTACCAAGCTCGTCTTCCATGCGAGCGAGCTTATCCTCTTCTTCTTCGAGCATGCGAGTAACAGGAATACCTGTCCAACGAGATACGACAGCAGCAATATCTTCCTCGGTAATATCCTCTTTAAGAATACGACGCGTCTTTTGTAGCTTTCGAAGACGTTCCATTTTATCCGTAAGAGCTTTTTCAAGCTCTGGCACTTGCCCATATCTAATTTCTGCCACACGAGTCAAGTCCGCTCGCAGTTCTGCATTGTCTGCCTCGGTACGAAGTGCTTCGAGTGATTTTTTAATCTCACTTATTTCCTGAACCGTCTTCTTTTCATTGTGCCACTTTAATTCGAGCTCTCGTGTTTTTTCTTGAACGTTCGCAATCTCCTCCTCAATTGCATCAATACGACGCTTTGTAGAAGCGCTCATCTGACCAGATGGAGTATCCTGCATGTCATCTGCCGCTACAAGCTCCTTAGTAAGAGCTTCCTTCTCAATTTCAAGACGCATAATTTTACGATGAGCTTCATCTAAGATTGGTGGCTTATTTTCCAAAGCAATACGAAGTGATGAGGCAGCTTCGTCAATGAGATCGATCGCCTTATCAGGAAGATATCGTGAGGTGATATACCGCGTCGACAGATTCACTGCGGAGATAAGGGCGTCGTCCGTAATACGTACACCATGGAAAAGCTCGTACTTTTCTTTAAGGCCGCGCAAAATAGCAAGCGCGTCCGCCTCTGACGGCTCTTCGACAAATACCGGCTGGAATCTTCGCGCAAGAGCTGGATCTTTTTCAATATGCTTTTGATATTCTTTCAGTGTCGTCGCCCCGATCGCACGCAGCTCTCCGCGAGATAGCGCTGGCTTCAAAAGGTTCGCAGCGTCTGCCGTACCCTCTGCAGCTCCTGCCCCTACGATGGTGTGAATCTCATCAATGAAAAGAATGATGCCGCCCTCCGAGCGCTCTATTTCTTTCATAATGGCTTTCAGGCGCTCTTCGAATTCACCACGGAACTTTGTCCCTGCGATCAACATACCAAGATCAAGAGATACAAGTTCTTTATTTTTCAAACTTTCTGGTACGTCATTTTTGGCAATACGAATCGCGAGACCCTCTACCACAGCAGTCTTTCCCGTCCCCGCTTCACCGATCAAAATCGGATTGTTTTTCGTACGACGTGAGAGTATTTGCATCAATCGCATAATCTCAGCATCTCGCCCGATTACTGGATCAAGCTTATCTGCACGAGCTAGATCAGTAAAATTACGCGTATATTTTGCGAGTGCTTTATTTTTCTTTGGACCTTGTGCTTCGGTAATATTTTGTGCACGTAAATCTTCAAGCACGTGAAGTGCTTCATGCTTATCAATACGGAAACGTGCCAATACCTCACGGCCAGGACCCTGTGCGTCCAAAATGCTCAAAAAGAGATGTTCTGTTGAGACAAATTCATCTTGTAGCTGCTGTGCGACGACAAGAGAGTTTTCGAGCACCGCTGCAAGCTCCGGTGTAAGATACATCTGATATGACGGACTCATTGTGGAAGCGCTCGCAGGAGTATCTATTGCGTCGACAATAGTATCAGTAAGGTGAATCACATCTACCTCGAGTCGCTCTAACATGGCGTGCACCAATGACTCTTCTTGCGTCAAAAGAGCACCAAGAAGATGGAGTGGGTTGACCTGATTTTGTCCACGCTCTATTGCAAGCTCATGTGAACGGCGAATGGCTTCTTTTGCCTTGGTTGTAAAGTTATTAAATGCTGGAGGCATAGGATAGATATTAGACAATAGACATTAGAAAACACAAAACTAATAACTAACGTAAATACATATACAGTTTAGCAGAGTTCTGTCGTTCGGACGTGGTGGATAATCAGCTGTGTCAGGATAGTGTCTGATACCACATGCATATATGACATCAGACTACTTTTACATTCTCAAATTTGCACGACACCGTCAAGTTGACACAAAGTATCTTATATTGTAGTTTTATTTCTATCTGTTCACCCCCCCAACCAAAGAAAGTGAGTGAAAAATATGATGGCAACCATCGTATCTAGTTTGCGAGGAATCGACATGTTCCTGATCGTTCTCATCGGCTGCATAATAGCCCTGAGCTTCATCGTCTTTGTGACTGAGCTCTATATCGAGATCACAACAACCTACAAGCTTCCGGTGCCGAATGTCAAAGAGTTTCTTATACCGTACGCGAAAGGGTGCGTAGCTTCAATGGCGGGCCTTATTTGCTTGATTGGAGCAACCAACGAAGAAATCTTCTACGCCGTTACAAACGCAATTGGTCTGCTCACGAGTGAGTCGACGTACTACATCTGGCAGGTACTGACATACCCAGCCGAGCTACTGATGTTCTCAGTACTCATCGCAATCGGCATTGCCCTCGTCACGGCGTTGGTGTACGTAATTGTCATGCTTGTGGTCCTTGTTCACCTCGTAATGAGTGGCCTCGTCTTTGACGAAGACGACCTCACGTTTCACCGCCCTTACTGAGTCGCCTCTCGGCCGCTCAGCAAAAAGTCCCGCGTGCCGGGACTTTTCTTTATTTCATAGCTATTGCAATCGTCTTTCTACCACCTTCCAGTCAATCGCGTTAATGAATGCCCCAATATAATCTGCCTTTTTAATACCATAATCTGTCATGTATGCATGCTCCCAGCAATCCATAACAAGAAGAACTTTAGAGTTTAAAATATTTCCCACATTGTGTTCCCCTACCCATGAGTTAAAGACTTCTCCTGTATCGTTATCTTGCACAAGTACCACCCACCCAATGCCACGAGTCATACCGTTTCGTCGTGTTGCCGTCTCCCAATTTTCCATACTACCAAAATTCTTTTCAATAACAGCTTTCAGTGTGTCTGACGGCTCAGTCTTTTCTTTTGTCATATTTTCAAAATATAACTCATGCATCTTTACGCCATTTATTTCCCAACCAAGACGACGCTTAAGTTCCATATAGACCATATCTTCATTATCCTTATCGAGCTGTGCAAACATTTTATTTGCGTTATCAACATACCCTTTATAAAGAGTCATATGATTTGTAAGCATTGTATCCGAAAACCCTGCGAGCCCAAGTAAGTGTGAAAAATCTTTTACTGAATACATATAAGGTAGTTGCTAGTTAATAGTTGATGATTACTAGTGTAATACAAGTAGTAATGGGTGACCAGTAACTATCGACCAAATGCCTCCTTAATCTCTTTCATTGCCATCACCAGCCTCTTCACATCGCTCTTAGTCGTCGAGCGTCCAAGTGTGATGCGCACATTCTCCAGTGCTTCTTGCTTACTCGCACCGAGCGCTTCTATCACATAGCTACCGTCGGTCTCGGACGATGCGCAGGCTGACTTATGCGATACAGCGAACCCGTGTGCATCGAGTCGAATAATCATCTCATCTGACGGAATACCTGGCACACGGCAATTAATATTATGAGGCAGTCTCAATGTGTCTAGATGTTTCTGTTGTCTCTTGTCTCCTGTCTGTTGTCTCGTCTCTTCCCATGCTCCATAAAAAGTAATACCTGGGATTGCTGTGATGAGTTCTGCTTTACCGTAGTCACGAAGCTCTTGTAGTCGAAGTGACTCTTTATCACGCATACCCGCACTCTCTTGTAACGCAAGAGCAAAGCCATACGCACTCGCCACAGACTCTGTGCCACTACGCATACCACGCTCTTGTCCACCACCGTACGATACCGAATCGACTCGTACCCCTTCGCGTTTATACAATAATGCTATACCTTTTGGACCATAACACTTACTACTATTAACGGTCATCATATGACACTTCAAACGAAGGATATCAAGATTAAGGTAATTCGCGGCCTGACAGGCATCGACATGAAAATACGGATATTCATTAAATGTTCTTCCGTGTGATCTTTTCCATTCGTCAATCGCTCGCCCAATATCTTTTATCGGTTGTATCGTTCCTATTTCGTTGTTGGCATACATAATAGATACCAGCACCGTTTCGTCTGATAACGCCTCCTGTATATCACGCACTCGGACGATACCGTTCTCATAGACTGGTACACAGGTTACACGCACCTTACCCTCTCGCTGGAGATGACGAATCGGCTCTAATACTGCAGGATGCTCAATCACACTTGTTATGATATGCGGAATTTTTTCTTGTCTGTCCTCTGCTGTTTGAGATCTGCCGTCTGCCCTCTGATGTCTCCATCCTTCCACTGTTCCAGTAACGGCCATGTTGCAACTTTCTGTGCCGGAGCCTACGAAATATATTTCATATGAATGGGCATTTAGTGTTTGCGCACATATCGCTCGCGCTTTATGAAGTAATCGCGCTGCAACATCCCCCTCATGATGAATCGCGGAGGGATTGCCATACACAGCACTAGCGTCTATCATCGCCTGCCGAGCAGAAGCGCCAAGCGGCGTCGCCCCTGCGTTATCTAGATACACTCGTGGTAAATGTTTCGTAAAGAAAGTAAACATACCTCTACTCTATCATACAAGAAACATATCGTACGTAATTTTATACAAAAATAAAAAGCCTGCGCGGGGCGGGCTTTCTAGCGTCACTCGTGATTCCTTGGGTCACGGCGACGCACCAGGCGTTGGTCAGCAGGCATGGGCCTGAGAAGGAGCATGGCCACGGGCCGCGAAATGACCAGCAGCGGCGGAAGTCGAACCGGGCAGGTTGCAGGCGACGGTCTTCTTGGCGAACGCGTTGGCGGCGCTCATGGCAGCAGCGTGCGGGTGATGACCGACCTTGGACGATGCAGTGCCCTGAGCCGCAGGCTTTTCACCGGTGCCCTTGGCTGCCGGTTTTCCGCGCAAGTGACCATGCGTGGCGCCCAAAGTGCCTTGAGCCGTGGGCTTGTCCAGGTTGCCGTCGCGACGAATGCCACCGCAACCGCCGCCGCCCGCAGAGGGTTTGCCAACGTCAGCCTTGCCGGCGTTCTTCTTTGCCGTAGCGGCCATCTTGGTCAAACCACCCTTGACGCCCACAGCACCTTGGCAGGCCGCCGGTTGGCCGTGCATGCCACCACCGCTGTTGGATTTCTTGGCGCCCTGGGGTTTCTTCGCGCCGTGTTGGCGCGGGGTACGATTTTGCAGGTTCATGTTCACTCCAAAAGGTTCTGTGTTGGACTCCTCAATGCGACGATATGTCACACAAGCTCCTTCACCCCTTAAGCCTACACCCAAACCAAATACTTTGTCAAAAAAATACTACCTCTCTGTGGATAACTCAACGCTCATGTTATCCCCTTGTTTCTATGCCAGTCTCACATGCTACACTCTCATGCACATGGACACACTTTTATCGACACTTTCTCTCTATGGACTCCCACTCCTTGCTCTGTGTCTCATCTCACTTGCTCTCTACACCATATACCTCCACCGTAAGATTACTCACTTCACACAAGGTGCCACAGCACAATCACTCGAGGACACTATTCTTGCATGTATTGATAGTGTTAAGGCAATAGAAGACCGCAATGAGCTCATATCTTCACATGCGCTATCACTCGAAGAGCGGCTCAAAAACTCACTTCGTAATGCACAAACACTTCGCTTCAAGGCACTCGACACAAATGCATCGAATCAAAGCTTCTCTGTAGCCCTCTTAAACGAAAAAGGTAACGGCGTCGTCATTACCACACTTCACGTGCGCGACAGAGTGTCCACCTTTGCAAAGCCAATCACAAACTACGCGAGCACCTACGAACTCACAGATGAAGAACGTGAGGTAATAGACACAAGCAGAAAAGAACACAGAGGTACTAAGTAGCAAGCCGTACGCGACGATCTCAAAGGAGAGGACACGGGCACACAGAATACATTCACAAAGAATTTTATATTCTCCCTCGCCTGATGAGGCCAAGTTACGAATCCGCTGATTCATCTGAGACTCCTCTGGTCTATCTACCCTTTTCTTGATTTTTGTGGTATAATTGCACAACGTAATTATGTCAAAAACACCTGAAACAAAGGCTACTCCTCGCCAACCAGTCATCGCTGTGCTTGGTCATGTTGATCATGGAAAGTCATCACTCCTAGACTTTATCCGTAAATCAAACGTCGTAGACGGTGAAGCCGGAGGTATCACACAGCGTATTTCTGCATATGAAGTCTCCTTTACCGGGGAATCAAAGCAAGCTCGCAATATCACCTTTCTCGACACTCCCGGACACGAAGCATTCCAGTCAATGCGTGAACGTGGTGTAGAAATAGCAGAT
>CAYWTC010000027.1:0-4396 GCA_964461165.1 uncultured Candidatus Saccharibacteria bacterium
AGCTATGAAGGCGCCACACACTATGTGTGACGCTTGCGGATTTTATCGAGGTAAAAAAATTATGAACGTTAAGACAAAAGCTAAAAAAGCCTAAATTATTAACTTAATTTCAACCCTTCGCTCTTTATAAACAGGTATGAGTACCAGACATATTGCCAGAACCCGAGCCCTTCAAACTCTTTTTGAGCTTGATATGAAAGGTGGTTTTTCTATTCCCGCAGATGAAGTATCTGCGGTACTTTCTCGTATTCAGGAAGAGTTTGGAGAGGGTATTAAGGATGTTTCGTTTGCTACAAAGCTCGTCACAGAGACGATATCTCGTCAAATTACTATTGATGATATTATCACCCGTGCCGCACCTGATTGGCCGTTAGATAAAATAGGGACAGTCGATAGAAATATTCTTCGCCTCGGGTTATGTGAGCTTCTTTTCGGTGATCGCGCTCAGGTGCCACCAAAAGTAGCTATCGATGAAGCTATTGAGCTTGCTAAAACTTTTGGAGGTGAGACATCGGGGCGATTCGTCAACGGAGTACTTGGTGCTATCTATAAGGAAATGGGGGAGCCGGAAAAGCATCAGACATCAAAACCTGTTGATCCTGCGTCACTTCATAAGCAAGAGCTCGCGGGTGCGGTGGTGGTGGCTACGGACACAGAAGGTAAACGATATGTTGGTCTTGTTCACGATGTATTTGGTTACTGGACATTATCGAAAGGAAGAATTGAAGGCACCACAGATACCAAAGAAGGTGCGCGACGAGAAATAAAAGAAGAGATCGGGGTGGATGTCACTATTTTAGAAACTCTTGGAGAAAATGAGTACATCGCAAATAACCCTGAAACAGGGAAGCTAGTAAAGCATGTTACGTATTACCTAGCAGAAGCAGCGTATACACCGCTTATCCTCGAAACAAAGGGTGGTCTTGATGAGGCAAAGTGGTTTTCTCTTGAAGAGGTGAAAGCCTTGCGTATGTATGACGATATTCGTCCACTTGTAGAAAAAGGTATTCAACTATACACACATCATGCAGATTAGTGAATTCGAGCAACATATTGGTATTACATTTACACGCAAAGAGCTCTTGGAGCAGGCGTTTATTCATCGTAGTTTTATTAATGAAAATCCACGCTCTGGCCTGCGTCATAATGAACGCTTAGAGTTTCTTGGGGACGCTGTTCTTGAACTTGTCGTCACATCATTTTTATACAAAACATACGACAATCACAGTGAGGGAGATCTTACATCATACAGAGCTGCACTCGTGAATGCTGTCACTCTTGGAGATGTGGCGCATTCGTTATCATTTAACGACATGATGAAGCTATCAAAAGGCGAAGCACGAGACGTCACACGTGCGCGTATGTCTATCCTCGCAGATGCGTACGAAGCATTCGTAGGAGCTGTGTATTTAGATCAAGGGTATGATGTGGCACAAGATTTTATTACAAGGACACTTCTTGTACGAACAGAAGAGCTTATAAAAAAAGGTTTACATCGAGATGCTAAAAGTCTTGTTCAGGAAAGATCTCAGGATATATATGGCGTTACGCCAACATATAAAGTCGTGGCAGAAGAAGGTCCTGATCATGACAAACATTTTAGGGTTGCTATTTACTTCGGTGATAATCAGATTGCAGAGGGTGAGGGTAAGAGTAAACAAGAAGCCGAGACGTCAGCAGCCAAAGAAGCTCTTGTCGTAAAGAAATGGGTGAACGCATAAGGTTGGATAAGGTTTTGGTAGAGCGGAGACTATATGCGACGCGCACAGAAGCACAGGAGTGTATTGATAAAGGGTTTGTGTTTGTTAACGGTATCGCTGCAAACAAAAAGACATCTCTTGTTGCAGAGTCTGATAGTATATCTATTACAGCAGCCAGAACATATGTATCCCGCGGAGGTGAAAAATTAGAGGGCATTCTTATGGATACGTATCAGTCCAAAGAGGCGATACAAAAAGCGGTAGACGGATCAGCTGTTCTCGATGTTGGATCATCCACGGGTGGTTTTACGGACTGCCTTATACAGTACGGCGCGGCGCATGTAGATGCGGTAGATGTGGGTACCGAGCAGCTCCATACTTCCCTTCGAGGTGACGCTCGCATTGATCTCTACGAACAAACAGATATACGTACATTTGTGCCAACGTCTTCGTACGATTATATCGTTGGAGACCTCTCTTTTATTTCTCTGCGAGAGGTGTTTCAAGTTTTGTACAACTTTGGCAATGAGGCTACAAAGTACTTTCTCTTGGTTAAGCCTCAGTTTGAGGTTGGGTTTGGTAATACAAAGAAAGGCATTGTTAAAGACCTGCACATTGTACACGAGACAATATCATCACTACGCAGAGATGCAGAGAGTATCGGATTTGTTGTTACTGATATACGAGAGTGTAAAATACAAGGAGGGGATGGTAACCAAGAATACTTTTTTGTCATGAAGAAAGGTGGCGTATAAAGAACATAAGAAAACCCGGCCATTATGGCCGGGTTTTCTTATGTTCTTTTCTTTGAGAGATTAGAACGCACGACGAGGACGATCCTCACGTGGTGTAAGTGGACGAGCGATGTTGACTGTAAGTCGACGACCCTGGAATTCCTGGTCGTGGAACATTTCAATCGCTTTGTTTGCTCCCGCTTCATCTTTCATTTCGACGAAACCAAATCCTTTTGAACGACCTGTTGGACGATCAATAATGATTTGAGCGCTTACTACTTCGCCTGCGGCAGAGAAGTGAGCCTTAAGATCATCGTTAGTAGAAGTGTAGGGGATGCCACCTACGTATAGCTTTGTATTCATTATGTTAGAAACTAATTTATTAACATAAGCCCTGGCGCACAGTCATACAAGTGTAGAAACAGTGTAAAACGTGGAGTTGCTTACTAGATACTACTATATCACATATGGGCTAGTTTGTACATAGTTGCAGTTTGAGGATATCTCGTATAGAGTCTATACTACTGTTCTTTTGAAAGGGTTTGCCATGAGTCGTCTCACGAAAGTGCACGGCATCAGGGTAGAGATACCCTATAAAATATTTGCATTTATAGAGAGTGCATGCGATAGATATCCTCACATCCCTCGACGTGAGCGCTTCTCGCATGTTATTTTCGGGGCTCTGGGTGTTTTATATGACATAGCCGCGCTGCACTCTTTGGGGTACCTCGTTATTTCAGAAACCCCAGAGCTAATGGAGGTGCATAAATATGAGACATCTCTCTTTGTCCGAAGTGTATTAGATTCCCATGACGGGGCTCTCTTTGAGTTTGCTGGGGATGATGTAACGTGTGCGACAATCCTTGCGATAGGTGACCTGTTACGACTTAAAGAACCCTCAGAGGTCATTAAAGTAGCGGTTTCATTCTTCGCAGAGCTCGCTACGGCGCTCTTGTCTGGGAAAAGGTTATTTATCGGCAGGGGCATATCACCGTTTTCGCCAGATAACTTTTATATGCCTGAGCCCTTGGAGCCATTTCGCTACAAGACATTTCAATGATCCGCTACCGCGGGTCATTTATAATTTTCCGAGATCAAGTGTTTGAGTGACGCCTATTTCTTGCACGAACTCATGAACGTGAGAGACGATAATAACTGGGCCTTCGAATTTCTTTATAGCTTCTGCAATCACAGGGAGGTGTCTAAAGTTGATATGGTTTGTCGGCTCGTCGAGGATCAGTAGTCCTGGCTGTAGAAGGCGAAGGTATGCGAACATGAGAAGACCTTTTTGTCCTTCTGAAAGGAGGCCAATTTTCGCCCCAAGCTGTGTAGCTCCAAGGAGCATGCTCGCTGCTGTGCGACGAAGCAGTTGGTCATCGAGACGCTTGAGTACGTGTGCTAGCTCTTGATATGCTGTCTTATCGAAATCAAGTGTTGAGAAGTCTTGACGATAGTATCCGACAAGTATGCCGTCTTGTATGGTTACTCCTTTTTCTTTTCTGTTCGCAATTTTTTCCAAAAGCGTTGTTTTCCCAATACCATTTGGTCCAGTAATATGAAGCTTGTCACCCTTGCGAAGTTCGAGATTAATACTTCGCTTCACAGGGTCTCCGTTGTGTAGTACTTCAACGTGTTCAAACTGTACGATCACGCTGCCGATGTCTTCTTGGCAATTAATAGTAAATGGTTTTATTGTAAGGTCCTCTTTACGCACTTCTACCTTACTATCTTCAAGCTCTTCTACTTCGTCACGTAGTTTTGCGGCGAGTTTACGCATCTTTCCTCCTTTGAGTGCAAAGAAGTTTACCTTATCTTTATTATTTTGAATTTCTTTTTCAAGCTGAGCATTTGCGCGCTCTGCTCGTTCTACCTGACGAGCGATATCTTCTACCACTTTGTAGTAGTTACCCACGTACTGTTCTACCTGATGTGTCTGAGTATTAATATACAAGACTCCGTGCG
>CAYWTC010000027.1:4406-7331 GCA_964461165.1 uncultured Candidatus Saccharibacteria bacterium
TTCAGGAACGGTGCGTCGTGAGAAATCACAATCACTGTGCCAGGATATGACTTCATAAAGTTTGTGAGCAGTGCGATACCGGCCTTGTCGAGATTGTTTGTTGGTTCATCAAGGAGGAGGATGTCAGGGCTTTGAATAAGTGCTTGGGCTATGAGGAGTCGCCCTTTTTGGCCACCAGAAAGATCCTTGATCGTCTTATCAAGAGGGACGTTTAGTTCTACTGTTTCAAATACTCCTTTGGCACGTTTGTCGATGTCGTATATTTTTTCCGTGAATGGAAGTTCGAGGAATTCTCGTACCGTGATACCCCACTGTGTGTGAGGAATGAATTGCTTGGCAATTGCAATGCGTAACCCTTGACCGATAATCACACGGCCTTCCTCAGGTTTCGCATCACCAGTAATAAGAGAAAAGAGGGTAGACTTTCCTGCACCGTTTGGGCCCATGAGGGTAAGCTTGGTCCCTTTACGTACGACAAAGCTTGCCTCATGAAGGATTGTTTTATTCTCACCGTATAAAAATGTTACGTCCTCAAAGCGAAGCACAGCTTCACCACCTTGAGGTAATTCTTTTTCAATTGCCATAATAAATGGCCATCATGGCCAGGTGATTAGCATGATACCACAGATTGTTCATAGTGTCATTGTGTATGTTAGAATGCTGTATATGGAACAACATAAAGATATAGTGGTCATCTATCATGATCACTGCCAAGACGGGTTTGGTGCGGCATTTGCTGCGTATAAAAAATTCGGTGACACCGCAAGTTATATACCGTGCAGCGACAGAGTAATTCCGCCAGAAGGCTTAGAAAATAAGGAAATTTATATACTTGATTTTAGTTACCCAGAAGACGTGCTCCTGGATCTTGAGGCTCGCAATAAAAAGGTGGTAGGTATTGACCACCATATAACAGCAAAACAGGCCATACAAAGCCTCAAAGAGTCTGTATTTTCAGAAGAACACTCTGGTGCATACCTTGCATGGGAGTACTTTGTCGGAGGGGATGTGCCTAAGCTTGTTGGTCTTTTGGAAATAATAGACCTCGCGAGAAACAATGGAGAATACACGAATATTATTGCGTATATCCTATCAAAACCATACACATTTGAAGCATATCAGTCCTTGTGCGATGAACTAGAGGCCAGTGATGGCTATAATCATGCTGAGGTTTTAGGGAAAGCACAGTCAGAGTATTTGGATCTCCTTATAGAAGCGATCATATCTGAGCCTGATTTTGCAAGATTTGAGGGGTATACCGTGCCGTGTGTCAACTTCTCACTACCGTTAAATGAAAAGTCTATTGCTCTTAAGAAGTTGTATACAGCATATCCACCATTTACAATAGGGTATCGATTCGATAACGGTCTCCTCAAAGTATCCTTGCGTGGTGATGGAAGTGTTGATCTATCTCAGATTGCATCTAAATATGGTGGGGGTGGGCATAGGGGTGCGTCAGGGTTTGTTCTTCCTGCTAATGCGCCGTTGCCATTCACTGTGGTCGTTAAAAAGTAAGCTTTGTAGAGAATAAATCACCCACATGTGGGTGATTTTGTTTTTGCTCAAAATAAAACACAAATCTTTTAATAGTTACCTTATAGTTTAAAAAAGTATTTATTTCTTTATAAATATAAACTATTAGATTATAACGATAGTTATAATACGTAGATTGAGATATACACTGCGAAGTATTTTTTGACGCTAGAAACGTTAATAAACTTCGTAGTAGCTGCTTTGTGGGTATACAGGGTTGTTCTTTAAGATTACAAAGGTCTTTTATATAGGTATCTCCATGAAAGCCTAACAGAGACTGTGATGGTAAAAGAACAGATAGTTACTCGTATGAGAGTGGTGTTGCTTTTTATAAAAAAGCTATCCACATTTTAATTTTTGGTATCGGATTTTTTTTTAGATTCAAAATGTATACTTATCTATATAAATCAAGGGTTAAATAGTTGTCATTGCAGCAACAAAGTTTACAGTTTGATAAAAGACATTTGAATCATCACATGGACGAGACATTACAAAAAAAACTAACTCAAGTTCTTTCAAAAGAAAAAACAATAACAGCTCTTGCTGCTGAGTTAAACGTCTCTCGTCAGACTGTTTACGTATGGCTTAAAAAATATAAACGACAGCAGACTTTAGGTGATGCTGTATCTTCTTCAAAAAAAGCTACGAGTGCTCACAATAAAATTCCAGGAGAGATAGAAAACCTTGTCGCCGACCTGGCAGCTCGTAACCCAGAAGACAGTGTGTCTGTTTTGGCTGAAAAGCTTGAATCTAAATATCATCTTAATCTTAATCCTGCAACGATTTTTAGAATTTTAAAACGTAACAATGTGCGCTACTCTGCTGCAACAAAACCTCATCAAGGGTCACAATCGTTACCAGAGGTTACTTCTATTGCTATACCTGAACCGGTAAAGCCAGTAACATTTTTTGTTGAAAAGACTTCTCGCAAGGAACTCGTACAACCAATTTCTGTACCTGCGGTATCGTCTGCTGTTTCTACTCTCGTTTCGTCTGTGTATCAAAAGGTTGTTCTTGCTGGGGTGGCGGTCGCTGTACTTTCTGTGGCTTCGTATGTAGACACAAGCTCTTTGGCACACACTAATCTTGGGGATGAGATAGTGGCTCCACACAGACAAGAGGTATCTCATGAAAGTATTAGCGAGCTTGGAAAGGCTCGTGTTCTTGGGGTATCTATCGCAGTTCCTTTTGCTGAAAAGGTTGATATTACAAAGGCTGTAATTTCACCACAAACATTTTCTTTGCAATCTTTTGCAGCATCTCTTTTCAAAGAAGCTCATACATTGCCACAGCGGATTCCTCAGGTTGCACTCGCATTCCCTGTCAGCACATACAGAACCCTCTCCCTCCCAACCCTCTCCGCAGCCCGCTCCCCAGAGGTAACCAACTCCA
>CAYWTC010000028.1:0-2980 GCA_964461165.1 uncultured Candidatus Saccharibacteria bacterium
CACGATGAAGTAATGATTGGGAGGGAGTTCTCGAGGCTCAAAGTTGAGCCCAGAATAGGTTTCCATGAATTGCTCCGGCTGGTTTTGAAATAGCACCATGTTAAAGGTGCCACGAAGAACAGGATTGTTCATTTGTAACACTATCATTTTTATAAGGTGTGTCAAAAGGGGTATTTTTGCGTACGTGCTCATGTTTTACATAGCTCACAAAATCTTGCCGCATAAGCATTTGTGTGGTAATGTGCAGGCAAAGATCCTTGGAGAAAAATGTGATAAAAGCGCTGGTGTTTGATTTGGACGGCACACTTGTTGATACGGTGCCGCTCATTTTGGCGGCTCAAAATCAGGTATTTGCATACTACGGGCTTCCGGAGCTCTCGGCAGATGAGATGTGTTCTACGATACGGCACCCATTTAACGACTGGTTGTTGTCGCGTGGTATGCCTCAGAAACATCTTGAAGAGGCGAAGATGAAATATGCAGGTTATGAGGCTTATATGCGAGTTCGCAATAACAACTTTGCTCCGCTCATGCCACATGCAAGAGAAATACTTGAGTGTGCAAAGCAGAACAAGTTGCCATGCTACATCGTTTCGGCATCTCGTCAGAGTTATATCGACAAGCTTATCGATGCTCACAACATTCGTCAGTATTTCAGCAAGATTTACGCACGAGTTTTTGACAAGACTGAGACGCTTATTGGTATTGCTCGCGCACTACGCGCCACACCATATGAAGTGTGGTATATGGGTGATTGGCATGCTGATATGCTGCACGGCATAAAGGCTGATTGTTTTACTGTGGGGCTTGCTCACCCCGGATACACTCACCCCAACACGCTTCATCAAGCCGGTGCTCACATGGTGGTTGAAAGCCACGCACAGCTTGCTTGTTTGCTGCGGTAAGCAGCAAGGTAACGCCCACGCACTCGTTCTCGAGTGCGTGTTTTTTATGGTATAGTAGTTTGATATGGATAGAACCTACACAGGAGTTATTAGCTTAACATCCAAAAAAGATGGGTATGTACGTGTGCCGGACCTACCTCTTCGCGAAGTTGGACTTGAAAAAGAAGGGGCAATTTTTGTCGATCACTCTCATTTGGCAACTGCGCTTCACCACGATACGGTCTCAGTAGAGATATTAGGTAAAAAAGAAAATGCAAAAGGCGAACAGGAATTGTATGGTAAGGTTACCGCTATTATTGAACGTGGTCGTAAAGGGTATGCCGGAGTCCTCGAAGAAGATAAAGGGGTATATTTCCTTGTACCTGATGACAAACGCATGTATACAGACGTTATGATTGATGCAGCGCATCTTAACGGAGCAGAGCCTGGCATGAAAGTCGTGGCGACAATTACTGATTGGACAGATCATCAAAAATCTCCACGAGGAGAAGTTTCGTATGTACTCGGGTACCCAGGAGACAACGACGCTGAAATGCTTGCATATGCTCTTGAGCGAGGATTTAGTGACGAACACGCTGCCGCAGTAACAGAAGAGGCAAACGTGATTAAAGCGCGCGGTATCACCGCAGAAGATGTTGCTGGGCGAAGAGACTTTAGATCTGTGCCGACATTTACTATCGACCCAGCGGATGCGCAGGACTTTGATGACGCCATTTCGTTTCAGAAGCTTGATAATGGTCACTATGAGGTGGGTATTCACATCGCTGATGTGTCGTACTACGTACGACCAGGATCGGCTCTTGATGAAGAAGCAGTCGCACGACAGACGAGTGTGTACCTTGTCGACAGATGTATCCCAATGCTTCCAGAAGTCCTTTCAAACGATTTGTGTAGCTTGGTTCAAGGTAAAGATCGTCTTGTGATGTCTACGGTGCTAGAGCTTGATAGCGATGGTGTTGTTCATGGTGAGTGGTATGGTCGCTCCGTGATTAACTCTCATAGACGATATACCTATGAAGACGCACAGACGACACTTGATTCTGGTACGGGTGATTTTTATGACGAGCTCACTATTTTAAATGCCATAGCAAAGAAGCTTACCAAAGCTCGTTTTGAACATGGTGCACTATCTCTTGAAACAGATGAGGTTAAGTTTAAGCTAAACGAAAAAGGTGTACCGGTGGACGTATATATCAAGCAGCGAGGAGATACTCATAAAATGATTGAAGAGTACATGCTTCTTGCAAATAAATACGTCAGTAAGTTTATAACTACAGATCAAGAAAAACATTCTGGCGAAGGGAAAGCAGTGTGTGTTTATCGTATTCACGACAAACCAGATGCAGATAAGATGCATGAGCTCGATTTATACATTCGCGGGCTTGGGTATCATGTAAAGTTTCTAGATGGCCTCATTCCGTCCCAGGATCTTAACGCTCTCTTGGAGAAAATGGGGGATCGCCCAGAGAAGCCACTTCTTCAAATGCATATCACACGAGCAATGGCGAAAGCTATTTATAGTACTAAAAATATTGGACACTACGGACTCGCTTTTGACTTCTATTCTCACTTTACCTCTCCAATTAGACGATACCCGGATGTGCTTACACACAGACTACTCATGAGAGTGCTCGATAAAGACTACCCACAAGAGTCCGAGCGTGGTTTGTACGAAAAGATGTGTGCACAAGCATCACGTCGAGAAAAAGAGGCTACTGATGCAGAGCGTGGCAGTATTAAGTATAAGCAAGTTGAATATATGTCATACCGTATCGGGCAGACATTTAATGGTATGGTTTCTGGTGTCTCAGAGTGGGGACTCTACGTAGAGGAGAAGACAAGTAAATGCGAAGGTATGATACGTCTTCGAGATCTAGGAAGCGACTTTTTTGTCTACGATGCAAAGAATAGTCGTGTCTTTGGAGAGCGCAGTGGTATTGAGTGGAAAATAGGTACGCCGGTACAGATTAAGGTAAAAAACGCCAATCTTGACCTCAAAATCATTGATTACGAGCTCGTCGCCTAAGTGTCCAGGTGAGTATCTTTGCAAAAAAGCATTAAATATGGTACAATTG
>CAYWTC010000028.1:2990-7051 GCA_964461165.1 uncultured Candidatus Saccharibacteria bacterium
GATTACAACGCATTGGCCGCAAGAATGACCCTCATTTCCGTCTTATTGTGACTGAAAGCATTTTGAAGCCAAAGACAACTCAGTTCAACGAAATCGTCGGTACATATAATGTTAAGGCGGGTATTTTTGAAGCTAAGGCAGATCGTATTAATCATTGGATTTCTGTCGGGGCTCAAGTATCTCCAACAGTGCACAACCTCCTCGTGTCAAAGAAGATTATTGAAGGCAAGAAGATAAACGTTCTTCCAAAGAAGACTCCTCAGAAAAAAGAAGTTAAAGCTGCATAATACGTTTGTGTGAATAAGTTTGTGGTGCATTCCAGTATTACTGTTACGATAGATATATAAGAACACAAGAATATGAAAGACCAAGAATTTGTAGAGTATGTAGTGAAAGCATTAGTTGATAATCCTGATCAAGTAAAAGTAGACCGTCGAGTTGATGAAATGGGTGTATTGATTACCTTGGATGTGGCTGGTGTTGATATGGGTAAGATTATTGGTCGTGATGGCGCGACAGCAAAAGCACTTCGTACGCTCCTTCGTGTAGTTGGTATGAAGAATAACGCTCGTGTTAACTTGAAAATTAACGAGCCGCTTGATCGTACCCAAGGAGGCGGAAGCATTACCCATTACGATATGAATGATGTCGATGCGGTAATGAACGATCTAAAAAGTCTATAAGACTCGTATCCGACGAGCGTAGATAGAGAGGAGCTATTCCTTTTACGAAACATATTTGATATACTGTCAAGTATGAAGCAGCAACCACTTCGTTTTCATATTGTTACTATTTTCCCCGACATGTTCGACTCGTATTTTGCAGAGTCTATTATTTCTCGTGCGATAGAAAATAAACTCATAGAAGTACACACCTACGCCCTTCGTGATTACACGACAGACAAACATCGCAGAGTCGATGGTCGTCCATATGGTGGAGGTCCTGGCATGGTGATGTGGGTTGATCCGATTCTTAATTGCGTAGAAGTAATTAAGAAGAAGCAAGAAGCAAAGATCAAGAAGCAAAACGATAAGGGGCTAAAAACCATAAACTATAAACCAGTAACCAGTAACTATCTTACTGTTATTTTTAATGCTGGTGGTGACATGTTTACTAATACTATTGCGCAAAAAGTCGCAAAAAAATATACAGATATCATCTTCATCTGTGGTCGCTATGAAGGAGTCGATGCTCGTGTGAAGAAGATTTTGAAAGCTCATGAGTG
Source organism: uncultured Candidatus Saccharibacteria bacterium (assembly GCA_964461165.1). GTDB lineage: Bacteria > Patescibacteriota > Minisyncoccia > Phycocordibacterales > UBA5272 > UBA11704. The sequence goes on from CAYWTC010000028.1 coordinate 4,216, forward strand.
GAGTATAGGAGAATACGTTCTCACAGGCGGAGAATTACCCGCCATGGTGTGTATTGATGCAATCTCGCGCCAGATAAAGGGTGTGCTTCATGACGAGCTCTCTCTCGAAGAAAAACGTGTTGCTTCTCATGAGATATATGCTCGTCCTGAAGTATATGAACATGCTGGCAAAAAGTATCGAGTACCAAAGGTGCTCCTTTCAGGTAATCATAAATTAATCGAAGAGTATCGCGCCAAAAAGGAAAATAAAATTGGAAAACAGAAATAGCTGTGAGGAGTTATGTGGAGCATGGTATTCACTAGTTACTAACTACCAATAACTAATTACTATCTTTAAATATGTATTTAAAACTAAAAGTAATTCCAGACTCCCGTGAAGAAAAAATAGAAAAAAAGTCCGACGATGAGTGGCGTATATGGGTGCGTGTCCCTGCGGAAAATAATGCTGCGAATAGTCGCGTCCTCGAACTTATTCGAGGAGAGTATCCAGACGTGTCGGTACGTATTGTAAGCGGACATCATTCGCCATCGAAGATTGTGAGTGTTGGCTAATTTTGATAGAATAATGCAACTTGTTTTTAGGTATGCCAAGATAGCTCAGTTGGTAGAGCACTTCCATGGTAAGGAAGAGGTCGCGGGTTCGATTCCCGCTCTTGGCTCAGAAATTAAAAGACGTTGTTTAAAACGTCTTTTAATTTATTGAGCCAAAGAGAAAGACATGAGTATGTCTTTCGTCGGGAATCGATGGGCGGAGCGTTATGAGACTAGCAAGTCGAATCGCGAGCGGCGGTCGGCGAACTTTTTGAGCGGCGGGGAGAAAAGATTTGTCGAAGATTCCCGCTCTTGGCTCAAAATCATGATGTGTTACAATGTTCAACCATAACGCCAGTGTAGCTCAGTTGGTAGAGCATTTCACTCGTAACGAAAAGGTCGGCAGTTCGATCCTGCCCACTGGCTCATGATAAACGTGAAGAGTGTGTAAATGATATACTCTGTACATTTATGGATGAAATATCAGAGGAAAGTCCTACAATAGAAGAGCTTGAAGCACGCATGAATGATGTGCATTTTTGGGATGATAAAGATAAGGCGCAAAGCGTTATCAAGCTTCTTAAAGAGCTTAAAGATAAGCGTGACGGTGTAAGTACGCTTGATAAAGGTAATGCTGTCATGAGTATTTTGGCTGGTGCAGGAGGTGACGACAGCGAAGACTTTGCGTACATGCTTTTACAGATGTACGACGCCTACTGTAAGCGCAAAGGGTATTCGTACTCAACCCTTCATGAGAACAAAAACGACCACGGTGGCTTTCGTAATATCACAATTGAAATAGTTGGTGCAGGGGTATATGGTAATCTTCGTCAAGAATCTGGTGTGCATCGTTTGGTGCGAATATCACCTTTTAATGCTGCTGCAAAGCGGCATACGTCATTTGCTCTTGTCGAAGTGCTGCCTATTATCCCGCGCGTCGAACAAAAGCCAATTCCTCAGGATGAATTACGTTTTGAAACATCAAAAGCTGGTGGTCCAGGAGGACAGAATGTCAACAAACGAGAAACAGCTGTGCGTGTGATACATATTCCTACGAATATCGCAGTTCATGTCGCGACAGAGCGACAGCAAGAACAAAATAAACAAAAAGCACTTGATATTTTATCTGCAAAACTATTTAAACTAGAACAAGAGCGACAAAAGGCAGAGATAGAAGGTCGACAAATTAGTAAAACTACTGAGATAGAATGGGGGAATCAGATACGTTCGTATGTGCTTCATCCATACAAAATGGTGAAAGATCACCGTACAGATGTAGAAACGAGTAATGTAGAAGCGGCACTTGAACGTGGCGAGTTGGATGATTTTATCGAAGCAGAAAAGAAGCTTATCTAAGGGGAAGTTTATCTACAGATCATTATCTACACCACCTCTCTTTGCTCGTGCTAAACTATATGTATGATTTATTTCGATAACGTTTCGAAAGAGTACCAAAATGGTCACAAGGTTTTAGAAAATGTAACTCTGACGATCAATAAAGGGGAGCTTGTGTCTATCGTTGGCCATTCTGGTGCTGGTAAGACCACTCTCATTAAACTCTTGCTCGCAGAAGAAAAACCAAGCGAAGGAATCGTATCATATCACTCCGAGGATATTCATAATCTTAATGGTAAAGAAATGACAGACTATCGTCGTCGTGTAGGGGTGGTCTTTCAAGACTTTCGTCTCATACCATACAAGACAGTGTATGAAAACGTAGCTTTTGCTATGGAAGCCGCAGGTAAGCATGATGAAGACATTATTGAAGATGTGCCACATGTATTAGAGCTTGTTGATCTTAAAGATAAGCTCAATCATTTTCCTCATCAGCTCTCTGGTGGGGAGCAACAACGTGTCGCGATAGCACGAGCTATTATTAATCGTCCAGAAATCATTATTGCCGATGAACCGACAGGTAATCTTGACCCTCTTAACACCTACGATATTGTACAGATTCTTAAAAAGATTAATGACCTTGGCACGACAGTTATCTTAACCACGCACAATAAAGGCATAGTCGACACGCTCGGCCGCCGTGTCATTACTATGGAAAATGGTCGCGTTAGTCGAGATCAAAAGACGGGTAAATTTACAATGTAATTCATGAAAGCAACACTCACCAAACGTATTATGTCCGCAGGGTTCACAGGATTTTACCGTAATCGCACTGTATCTCTTTCATCTATTTTGATTTTGACGATTACACTTTCAATCATCACTGCATTTTATTTTTCACAAGCTATTTTCGACTACACGCTTAATCAGATTCGTGAACGAGTGGACGTGCGTGTATATTTTACAACTG
>CAYWTC010000029.1:0-6311 GCA_964461165.1 uncultured Candidatus Saccharibacteria bacterium
GGACTGCTAATTTCAACAGACCGATTACGGTCTAAGAAATTTAGTAGTGTGCCGGAGGTGGGACTTGGTCACAAAACTACCTCGCTTCGCTCGAAATAGTTTCGCGACCCCGTATTCAAGTCCCAACGTAAAGCACGCAGGTGCTTTACTCCTAACAAAACACAGTAAATATAAAAGACCAGTACTTCGTTATACTAGTCTTTTATATTTACTGTGCCGGAGGTGGGACTTGAACCCACACACCCGAGGATACACGATTTTGAGTCGTGCGCGTCTACCATTCCGCCACTCCGGCAATTTTATTTTTACTACGACACTCCACACATAACCACTACGCAAGCACTCGAACTTTTTGCGGAGCGGAATGGAACCATTCATCGTCCTAACTTGCTAGTTACGGACGTCTGCGTCACCTTCGTTCCTTGAACCACTCCGGCAATTTTATTTTTACTACCACATTATCCCCGCCCAAATATACTAGCACACCCTAAAAAAAGGTGATAGGATACTAGGTCTAAGTTCAACCACGAAGGAGAAACATATGCCCCGTACAGCATCCGCAGCGAACGTCGTAAAGACATCAGGCTTCCGACCCAGGTCGAGTCACACGGCGGTCATTCCAGCTATCGTGACCGCAGGAACTTGCGAAAAAAGGTACGGACAGACTCAGTGCCGCACAGCCCAGCACGGCGGTGTGTGCCCAGTTGAGGGCGACTATGACAAATGTCCAAGTCCCAACAAGCAGCAGCCTTGACCGCGACCAGCTGGCGGCGCTAGCCTGGTTACTACGATATCGCAGGAGCACTGACGATGGAGACCCTGCGGCATTCACCGTCGAGGCAATATCCGCAGCCGTGTATCCAGGTGACCGCTGCGGCATACTCTGCCACAGGGTTCTCCAGATGGCTGCAAACGGCCTTCTCTATCGGCCACTTCCCTACGATCAGCGTTTTCTGACACTGACGGACGCAGGCATACAAGCCGCGACACCCATCGGCATGTAGGCGCCTTGCTTCCAACTCTAAACCCCCTCTGTGAGGGGTGTTGTATTTTGCGACTAGAAAGAGCCCTCTAAGGCATATGCGATAATCTCGTCTGACTCACCAAAAGCGGTCCCTGCTTGTGTATCAACAAGAAATGGCATAGTACGCGCATGATGAGCTTGTACTTCTTGTAAAAACTGAGGGTTACTAATATTACGCTCTTCATAGGTAATACCATGCTCTAAAAAGGCACGCTTAACCTTATCACAGTAAAGACAGTTATTTTTTGTATAGAGAAGTAACATAGGTAGGTGATAGATACTAGTTGATAGTTTATAGGTACTAGTTTATAGTAAACACACAAAGCATGCCAATTGAAGACACCACAGTCAGACGGCCAGCCATACTTGTCGTCATAGGGCCAACAGCAAGCGGTAAAAGTGATTTTGCTGTTTTACTCGCACAACAACACAACGGTGAGATTATTTCTGCTGACTCACGCCAGGTATACAAAGGTCTTGATATTGGTACCGGTAAAATCACAGATCCTGAAATGAAAGGCATACCTCATCACATGCTTTCGACATATGAACTGGATGATGCCGTGAGCGTCGCGCGCTACGCGAGCGACGCGGCCCCTATCATTGAAGACATTCTCGCTCGCGGAAAAACTCCCATCATTTGTGGCGGTACAGGACAGTACATCGATGCGCTCATCTATACAGCGACGCCTCCTCGTGTACCACCACAACCTCTCTTACGAAAGGAGCTAGAGCAGCGTAGCACCGAGGATCTTGCGGAGGAGCTTAAGCGTCGTGACCCGGTACGGTACACATCAATCGATCGACATAATCGCGTGCGACTGATTCGAGCACTTGAAATCATAAAGAGCCTCGGCACTGTTCCAAGTCTAATTGCGCCAGAACTTAGACACGAAACAGAAATGTATATCATGAGCCCATCAAGATCACTCCTTAAAGAACGCATCGTGGCACGATATGAAAAGCGCATGAAGCAAGGAATGCTTGAAGAGGTGCAAAATATCATGAAGCATGGCTATACGAGCGAGATGATGAAAAAATATGGTCTTGAATATGTAACCCTTGGAGCTTATATCGAGGGAGCGCTACCACGCGAAGATGTGCAAGAAAAGCTCGTTACTGCGTCACTACAATATGCGAAACGGCAGGAGACCTGGAACAAAAAATACCCTCGTGACCTGAGGATTAAGATCCACATAGTCCCTGTCGAATAATACGCCATTTTTTGGTATACTCATGACTATGTCTGACTACATTACTACTATCGGCCTTGAAGTTCATGCCGAACTTCACACCAACTCTAAAATGTGGTGTGGTTGTAAAAACGACCCACGAGAACCTCGACCAAATCAAAACATTTGTGAGGTATGTATGGCCCACCCCGGAACTCTGCCCGTCCCAAACAAAGAAGCCATCAAGAAAGTAATAACCGTAGGGCTCGCTGTTGCAAAAGAAGCAGAAAACAATATCGCTGACTTCACAGAATTCGACCGCAAGAACTACTTCTACCCAGATATCCCGAAAGGCTATCAGCTTTCACAATACAAACTCCCAATCGTCACAGGCGGCTGTATCAATGGTGTAGACCTTACCCGTATTCACCTCGAAGAAGATACTGCGAAATCATCTCACGAGAACGGCATGACTCTCATAGACTATAACCGTGCAGGTGTACCCCTCATGGAACTCGTGACTGAGCCGGTCATTCACTCTGCTGAACAAGCTGGTGCTTTCGCGCGCGAACTCCAGAGAATTCTTCGTTATGTTGGAGCATCAGAAGCAAATATGGAAATGGGACAGATGCGCATCGAAGCAAATATTTCTGTTTCAAAAGATCCTCATAAATTTGGTACAAAAGTAGAGGTAAAAAATATCAACTCATTTGCAGCAGTTGAAGGTGCTATTCGTTATGAAGTTGCTCGTCATATTGAACTTATCGAAGAAGGAGGTGCTGTCGTACAGGAAACTCGTGGCTGGGACGAGACAACCTCTGAAACATTCAGTCAACGTAAAAAAGAAAACGCTCACGACTATCGTTACTTCCCTGACCCAGACCTTCCAAAACTCTATCTTTCGAAGCTTTTTGACAATGAAGCACTCAGGGCAACGTTGCCAGAACTCCCCGCAGCACGAAGAGCTCGCCTCGCACAAGAAGGTATCAAAGACGACACTGCAGAAATCATCATCAATGACCCTGCAACGGCATTTTACTTTGATGCAGTAACCTCTGGTAAGGATGCGTCATTTAAAGTACTAGCTTCAAACTATCTCATCGCAGATATCTACGGTCTTTTGAAAAAAGAAGGTAAGGATATTACGACAACAAATTTCCCACATGATGCAACATTTAGAACACTTCTTGAAATGATACAAGCCGGCGAACTATCATCTCGCGGAGCAAAAGACCTTCTTCCACTCCTGCTTGCCGAGAGCAACCTTGATGTTAAGAAAACCGCCGAAGAAAAAGGTCTCATTCAAAAAAATGACCCTGAAATTTTAAAGGCGATTGTACATGAAGTGCTTACAGAAAACCCTACACAAGTAGCAGATTATAAATCTGGGAAAGAATCCATGTTTATGTTTTTTGTTGGGCAGTGCATGAAAAAAAGTAAAGGGTCAGGCAACCCTGCGCTCTTCCAAGAACTCTTACAGCAAGCTCTTGCTTAAACATATAGCAACTCCGGTGTTTTACACACACTCACACCATGAAACTTTTTACCCGAGGATTCCTTATTGATATCATCGCAAGCTGTGTTTTTGTACTGAGTATGTACAGCGTGATATACAACGAGGCCTTTCACCCAACACTTCCCCATATGCAAGGAGTGTGGACCATAGAAGTACACCAACGCCCTCTTGTCCTTGGCGTAACAGGACACAACTTTCTTGTGCTACGAAATGCTCTCGGAGAAGAAGAGGGTGAGCTTCACGGACTAGCTACAAACCCTACAACGAACTACTGGAAACATGTCGGCACAGACAGTACAGATATTTTACGTGTCTGGGAGTTTAAGGATTCGAGATACGGAATGTATGGAGACACATTCCCTGGAGAAGTCATCGCCTCGGGTACTGCAGATGATATGATCGCACTATGGAACAAAGGCAGATCTTGCGCAGATCGTATTAATGAAAAATATATACCCTATCCACCATATGGCGTTCGCCTTCGTGGTACGACCGAAAATTCAAACTCTGTAGCCTATACACTTGCGAAGTGCATGCACATAACAATTGATCGCATGGGGCTACTCACTCCGGGGTACGGGCGTGATTTACTCGAAAAGTAGTTTAGAGGGCAAGATGTTTCGTGAGAACATCTCCAAAAGCCTTTACTGAGTCATCGTTAAAAAGTGACAAAGTTACTACGTCTTTACCACTTGCCTGTGTGAGCGCTTTAACTTTTTTCTCAACATCATCAGCATCAATGCTATCAATTTTTGAAAGCACGACAAGCTCATCTTTTGTGAGAAGATCTTTATCAAAAGCGCCAAGCTCTTTTCGTATTGTCGCATAGGTATTTACCACGTCTTCAGTATCCGCAGCAACAAGGTGCACCAACACTCGAGTGCGTGTGATGTGACGCAAAAACTTGTGCCCAAGACCTTTCCCGTCAGACGCACCTTCGATAAGACCCGGAATGTCTGCGAGGACATATCCGTAATATGCGCCGAGGTTTGGCTCTAAGGTTGTAAATGCATAGTCTCCAACTTTTGCTCCAGCGCGAGTGAGCATGTTGAGTAGTGATGACTTGCCTGCATTTGGCATACCAATAAATCCTGCATCTGCAATAAGACGAAGTTCAATAGCAAACGTTGCGAATTCTCCTGGGTCACCTTTTGTGAATTCTTCTGGAGTGCGGTTCGTGGCTGACTTAAACTTTTCATTTCCAAGACCACCTTTACCACCTCGAAGTACCAGAATTTCTTCTCCGTCTGTCATACATTCATACGTAATATCGTATTCGCGATTATAAACAATTGATCCGACAGGAATATCAAGATACATATCTTTTCCATTTGAACCGTGCATACTTCGCTTCATACCAGCCTCTCCTTCGCCAGCTTCCCACTCAGTTTTGTGTTTATAGACTGACAAAGCTTGAATATCACGAACAACGCGGAAATAAACATCTCCGCCTTTACCTCCATCTCCCCCAGCAGGGCCGCCAAAAGGAATACCATGCTCGCGCCTCCAGCGAACTACACCGTCCCCTCCTTTACCAGCCTTAACGCTGAGTGTTATATGGTCGATTAACATGGGCGTTATAATACCATATTTCAAAGGTTTTTTCAAGGTTTGACGACCGGTACCAGAAATAGTATTGTATCCGTATATGAGTAAAACTATCTACGGCATCGCTATTACCATCGGCTTCCTTATGGGAGTAGCGGGTGTATCTGCGCAGCAATACCCAACCTCGTATGCCCCTACGGGGTATTACCACTACCCGACGCACCGTCACATTCCATACTATCCTCAGTACCCATCTGTATACTCATACCAGGTACAGACATATACGTCGCCTCAGCAATACTATTACTATGTTCAGCCAACGTACACCTACCCACAGCAGCAACCATACGTACCACAACAGCCATGTATCTATCAATACAACTATTACTCAGGGACCTGGTATCCAAGCTGTAGATACTAAAACACCCCCGTCGGAGGTGTCGTAGTGTCTGTGAACTATCTAGTAATTACGGAGTCGCTCTGCTTTATCATGCGAACGAATTTTCTCATGAACTTTTGCTTCAATTTGACGAATACGTTCACGGGTAACACCAAACTCAGCCCCCACTTCTTCAATCGTGTGCATCACGCCATCGAACTCTCCAAGACCGTTACGCATTTCAACGATCTTACGTTCCTTGGGAGATAGGTCGTCGAGAATTTCGTTAATCTGGTCGGCCAAAATTCGATGTGAAGCTTCGGCATCTGGTGAAAGTATTTTATCATCAGCAATAAACTCTCCGAGCGTTGACTTGTCGTCATCATCTCCGATCGGCTTTTCTAGTGACACTGTGTCTTGGTTAATATTTTCAATGATGTGGATCTTTTCTACATCAACCCCCATTTCAACAGCAATTTCTTCTGCGAGAGGGTCGCGACCAAGGTCCTGTGAGAGACGGCGCACCACCTGCTTATACTTTGCGATTGTTTCTACCATGTGCACAGGAATACGAATAGTTCGAGACTGATCCGCAAGCGCTCGCGTGATAGCTTGTCTATCCACCATGTCGCATACGTTGAAAACTTGAATCCTTTTGTAAAGTCAAACTTC
>CAYWTC010000030.1:0-5748 GCA_964461165.1 uncultured Candidatus Saccharibacteria bacterium
ATCGTGGACGCAATCGAGGGTGGTCAACTCAAGATTGCAGCAACTGAGGGCTTCGGGTTAAAGAGTGGACGCATCTCGCCCTACTTCTTCAACTCAGGTTTGTATGTGAAGGGTAGTGAACTTACCAAACTCGCACAGAGGTATGCCAACAAGTTGGTCGAGGTGCACGGAAACCGCCTAGAAGACTGCGTCCTCTTTGGCCCTCCATATAAAGGCATCGCTTTGGCCAACGCCACCGCAATACAACTTTACGACTTTCACAAGATTGACGTCCTTGTTGCGAGCAATCGCAAGGAATCAAAACTTCACGGTGAGCGCGGCGTCCTCATGGGTGCTGATATGGCTAACAAGAACGTGATCATCATCGATGACGTGATTACGGATGGCACCTCCAAACGAGAAGCGGTCCAGCATATCCGTTCTGCTGGTGGCCATCTGATGGGTGGTATCATTGCCTTCGACCGTCAGGAAAAGGGCATTGGCAAGGACGGCGAGATGCTTGAACTTTCAGGGGCGCAAGAGTTCCAAAGAGAGTACGGCTGCCCTATGCACTCAATTGCAACGTTCGCCGATCTGATCACGGTCTTCGAGACCTACCCAGCAGAAGAAGGTGGTCTTCATGCCGACATCGCGTGGAAGCTCAAGATCTATCGCGACAAGTACGGTGCGAAGCTCTGAGCAAGAGCACATCGTGCAAAAAAAGCGTCTCGTCACAGGAGGCGCTTTTTTAATTCCTGTTGTTACCTACTGAGCCAGTACTTCTGCTTGTTTGAAATCTATCGAGAGTAGTTTACTTGCACCATCAACTCCTACCGTCACTCCATAGAGCATGTCACAGTGGTTCATTGTTTCTCTGTTGTGTGTAATGACAAGCAATTTACTATTTTCTGCAAGACGAGACAGCATGCTGCCATACTTCTTTGCGTTATGTTCATCAAGAGGCGCATCCGTCTCATCAAGCACCATAAACGGCGGCGGAGTGACCTGACTCATCGCAAACAGTAGTGCAATAGACACGAGTGCTCGCTCACCACCAGAAAACATTGCAAGCTCTTGAATTTTTTTACTTGGAAGCTTAACGGAGATATCAACCCCTTGTTCTTTAACTTCTTCTCCGTCGTCATTTACTTTTACAATATCCACCAGTGATAACTGAGCCTTACCCCCATCAAATATTTCTGAAAAGAATTGTGTAAAGTTCTCTGATACTTTTGTAACACCTTTGGTGAAACGCTCATGCAATGTTACAAAAAGCTCATCGATGAGCGTGAGAAGCTTGTGTTCGCTATCTTTAATATCGCGTATTTCTTTTTCCAAGTATTCTTCTCGTTCTTTGGTGATGCGATATTCTTCCATTACTTCTCCAGCATTTGGAATACCTGCCTCTTCGATGCGAAGCTTACTACGCTCAATAGAGCGCATGAGATCATACATGGGCATCGTCATACAACTTTCGTCTTTTGTTGACTCTTGATAATGAAGTATTTCTTTACCAACAATCACCGTGCACTCATTAAGCAGCCCTTCAAAACGTTGCCGTCGCAATGTTAGTTCGTGTTCTTCTTGCTGTCGTAACAAAATGGTACTGTCGAGTTCTCGAGCTTTTGCTTCGAGTAGTATCTTTTTCTTTTCCTCTTCGTACTCCGAAACAACCGCTTGTTGAGAGCGTGACACGAGCAGCTCAAGCTCTTCTTCTAACGTGACGATTGTTCGAGAGAGTTCTTTTTCTTGTGCCTCATGCTCGTTAATTGCTTCCATGACACGAGCAAGTTCATGTTTGCTACGATCTTTATTCTCAGTTTTTGATGCTGCATATGCTCCAAAAAATTCATGGGATATTTTTTGTATATTCCCGACATGTTCTTTGGCCAATTCAACAGTGCCGCCATCAAGCGCCTGTAATGTGCTATCCACCGCCTGAGAAATATCATTTCCAGTACGTTCCATTGTCTCTGCTGGCACAGTAATCTGGCCACTCTCCTCATGCCGCTCGATATCTTTGTGTAAGTATGCGGCCTCTGCCTCAAGGCGTCCTAGTGTCTTGGTAACATGGTCACGTCGAAGGAGGAGCGCGTGAATTTCTTGTTGAACTCTATCTTTTTCAGCATGATGAGTCTCTTTGTGAGATGAAAAACCTGCACGTAACAGCTCAACTTCTTTATACAGAGATGTTCGCACAAGCGAAAGAGAGGCGGAGGTACCCGCTTCGTTAATCCTATCTTCCAAAAGACGCATCTCTTTTTCTTCTCTATACAGGTATGCTTGCGCGTACGTACACAACTTTTTCCGTTCCTCTTCCCTACTTTCTAGCTTGGCAACCTGTCGCTGCAAGTGAGCCAGATGAGGAGCAACTTCTTTCCGCAGTGCCTCGACTTCGTGTAAATGTATTTTTACTTTTTCTAGTTTGCGTTTACTTTCGGACAACCGCATGTGATATACACGTAACCCAAGAGCATCTTCGAGGGATTCTTTACGCTCTTTTGGAGATGCGAGCAATAGTCTATCCGCCTCACCCTGGCTTATAATCGTGTGAGCCGTAGCGCCAATACCTGCAAACGAAAGTAGTTCTTGTACATCTTTAAGACGAACTTTTGACCCGTTTATGGTGTACTCGCTTGTACCGTCACCGTATATTGTTCTCGAAAGGACAAGCTCGTCATACACCAAATATGGAGCAAGGTCGGTGCTGGCATGAAGCGTATCCAATGAATCCCGCTGTGCATTATTAATCGTCATAGAAACAGATGCTTTTGACGATTGTGGTAATTGCTGCGAACCTTTAAAGATAAGGTCAGCTCCGAGCTTTCCTCGCATACTTTTCATAGACTGTTCACCAAGCACAAAACGTATCGCCTCTGCGACGTTTGATTTTCCACTACCATTTGGACCGACGACACCAGTCACCCGATGAGTAACGTCGAGTGTTGTTTTTTTGGCGAATGATTTAAACCCGTTAAGTGTGACACTGGTGAGGTGCATAATAGACAAAGTGTATCACTCTTCACCTTAGAGCTCTGTGGGTAATATGTTTATCAGCGATGAGATAGGTTACGAACAAGAATATAAACTATTGATGCCACTCCGGCCCCAATAACAAATCCACCAAGAATGTCGTACCAATAATGAACACCTGAAAGTACGCGCGCAGCCCCTGTGATAGCCGCAAGCGCAAAAAGAATATGTGCAGGCTTTTTATCAAAACCGTACATTGAAAATGCTAAAGCAAACATAAATGTAGCATGACCAGACGGGAAACTGTATGGGTCGTCAGGTGATATGAGGCTAGCAATTATATCTGGCCGAGGGTGGGCCAGGGCGTCTTTAAAGAAAAGAGCGACACCCCACGCAAGAAACGCAGAGCCAAGAATAATAATAATGTGACGAATATGATGCTTGCGTTCGTGCTTTACAAGCACGTGGCCGACTGCGTACAGAGCAGCTATATAAATGAAGTATTTTGCACAAATAAAAATACCGTATGCCATATTTAATCGCTCTAGTGTACCATGATACACTGAGCCTACTATGACATTTACTCACGCACTCATCCTCGGAATCGTTGAAGGCCTTACGGAATTCCTTCCAATTTCTTCGACCGGGCATATGGTTCTTGTGTCACACTTTTTACGCGTACCATCATCAGCCGCACTGTCTACATTTGAGGTCGTATCCCAAGTCGGAGCCATCTTGGCTGTAGTGGTATTGTATATACAAACTCTTTTCCGTTTAGATATCATAAAAAAATTAATCATTGCTTTTATCCCAACGGGAATTGTCGGACTGCTTGTCTTCCCACATGTTAAACAATGGCTTCAAAACCCTCTCCTTGTGGCGATAACCATGACACTTGGCGGTATCTGTATTCTTCTCGTTGAAACGTGGTACGAAAAGAAAGAAGCATCAGGAGAGGTAGCGGAAATACATGAAATAAGCTCCACGCAAGCGCTGACACTTGGCCTATACCAAGCGATTGCAATTATTCCAGGGGTGTCGCGTTCTGGGGCGATGATTATCGGAGGCCTCACCATGAAGCTACCTCGAAAACTACTCACTGAGTTTACATTCCTCCTTGCAGTGCCGACAATGGTTATCGCTACCAGCTATACCCTTTATAAAAAGCATTCGGAGCTTTCCTTTTCAGATGTGACACCAATTCTCTTCGGAACGACAGTATCGTTCATTGTCGCACTTGTTGTCATTCGTTACTTCCTTGCATATATCCGCTCGCATTCATTTAAGGTATTTGGATGGTACAGAATCATCGTGGGAATTATTCTATTACTTGTTCTTGTCCAGTAAACACACAAATAAAAAAAAGGGGTGGCTAACGCCAGCCCCTTGCACCTTTCGAGAGCTTTCAAGCGCCCTCAATAATTTTGAACAGCTTTTCCAGAATTAACTGGTCGCCCTTGGAAATTTTGCTCGCATGCTGTTCCCACCGACGCAAAGTACCGATAGGTATGCCAGTCATATCGGAAAATTGACGCTGGGTAAGACCAACTTTTTCTCGACGCGCTTGCCACTCTTCACCCTTTAACCTCGGAATCCCCAAAAGATCAATCAACTTTTGCATTGCTTTCTCCAAAGCAGTTAGAGTAAAAAAACAATAACATATATTTATGTGTATGTCAATAAAAATTTGGACTGAATAATATCCGAGTCAAGGTGAGTCTGTGCCCTGGTTTTTTATATAGATATATTTGTACTAACTATCTCTTATACTTCCTAAGCCATAGTTGACATTATTAATAAAATATTGTAGTGTTTCGTTGAATAGCACTACGGGCTTCTCCCCGTTTTTATGCAAACAAAACCAGAGAGAAGGCTGGTTGATTAAAGGAATAAGCCGTGTATTACGTTATATGCCTTACCCGAAAAGGTAAACAACTTGAGGGACCAGAAATGGTCGGCGTCACAGACATGAAGCCAATGCTTGGAAAAGCGATGCGGGTCTTGTACATGCCGGCGGACGTCGAAGATGTGCTTCCGCCTACCGAATGGACGTGCGACCAGCGTGCGACTACCGGCACACGCACAGGAATTGTGACTGCGGTCACGAAAGTTGGCAAGGGGTATGAGAACTTTGAGGTGGCAACTGACTCTGACGTCTTCCTGGTCACTCCTGCCCTCTTCAACGACTGAAAATTCTCGAAGAGTGTTGCCCCCCATCAAAAGCGGCCCCGCGGGCCGCTTTTTTATTTTCATTTTAAAGATGCTTCCTATACTTTCTGGCGATTCTCACACGGTTCAATTCTTTTTCTACAAGACCTTCAAGCATTCCGAAGTCTACGTCATCATCTTTTTCATGCTTCATCTCACGGGCGCGAGCGAGGGCATCCTCCGCGCGAGCATGATCAAGATCATCAATCTTTTCACTTCGCTCAAGAAGTACCACAACCTCCGTCACGCCTTTGATATGTGGGCGCACATTAACAACTCCTTTATACACAGCATACCCTACTCCAGCACCTGCTTTTCGTATGGTCATCTCACCTGCCTTAATCGTCGAGACGAGTGGTATATGCTTTGTGAGCACAGTAATCATACCGCTTGTTGTCGGAATGCTTACACTATCAATTACCTCATCTGAGATAACTTTGTCTGGGGTGACGACTTTGAGTTTTAACATGAATAGTTGGTGGTTATTGGTCATTAGTAATTGGTGAATACATTTCTGACTCAACTAATTACCAATGGCCAATTACTAATTACTGAGCCGAAGCGTGTTTAGCTAACACATCATCAATA
>CAYWTC010000031.1:0-5688 GCA_964461165.1 uncultured Candidatus Saccharibacteria bacterium
TCTATCTTTTCCTTTCGTCTGTTTTTCTCGAAGCTTCATTTTTAGAGTGATATCTCCACCATACATATACCCTGTAACATCTTTCTTCATCGCAGCAATTGAGCGAGAAGCAATAATACGCCCATTAACGTAAGCCTGGATTTTAATACGAAATAGTTCTGCGGGAAGAATTTTCTCCAACTTTACCACAGCATCTTCTGCTTCTTCGTGGGCTCTGTATTCTGGTATAACTCTTGAAAAGGCCGCAACTCGTTCTTCTGCCACATATACATCCATTCTCGTCACATCTGCCGGCTTCATGACACCTGGACGATAGGCAAGTGATGCATATCCACTCGTCGCCGACTTTACCTCATCAAAGAAGTTTCGCATAAGCTCTCGTAGCGGCATGTCGATAATCATTTCGACTCGCTCATGCCCCCAGTCCACCATATCAGATACACTTGCTTCATGAATATGAAGAAGCTGCATAAGAGGACTAACATATGCGTGTGGAGTAATAATCGTTAGGACAATCCACGGCTCCTTCACGGCGGTAAAGTTACCATGATCTGGGAAATGGATTGGGGTATAAACCATTTCAACGTCGCCGTTTTTTAATGTTACCTCGTATGTTATAGACGGCGTTGTAATCACAAGCTCTTGATCAAATTCACGACGTAAACGCTCGGTTACGATTTCCAAATGTAGCATTCCCAAAAACCCACAACGGAACCCTCGTCCAAGAGCACCAGAGGATTCTTCTTCAAAGGTAAGCGATGAGTCAGAGAGTTTCAACTTGGAGAGAGAACTTCGCAAGTCATCAAACTCGTCTTGTGTCTCTGGATAAATAGATGCGAACACAAGAGGCACAGGCTCTGCGTATCCAGGAAACGCAGGAAGTGGTCGAGCAAATGTTGTTACGGTATCTCCTACACGTGCAATGCCCGGCTCTTTGATACCTGTCACAATATACCCGATTTCGCCTTGACCAATTTCTTTCGCTTCCTTTTTTTCCGGAGAAAATGTTCCGACTTCTCGAATAATAAAGCGATGGTTCGCTTGAATAAACGTTAGATCTTCCCCTGCACGAACAACTCCATCCAAAACACGCACATACAAAATAACGCCCTGGTGGTTGGAATACTCAAAGTCAAAAATAAGCGCGCGTGATGACTTTTGTTTATCAAAAGCAGATTCTGGAGCAGGTACTCGTGCAACGATTGTTTCAAGCAGCTCTGGCACACCTTCACCTGTTTTACCAGATACTGCAACGATGTCCTCATAGGCACATCCAAGCAATTTTATAATCTCTTCTTTTGTTTCTTCTGTTTTTGCAAGCGGGCTATCTATTTTATTAACCACGGGAATAATGGCTATACCTGCAAGCTGTGCCATTTCAAGTGTGGTCATTGTTTGAGCCTGCACGCCTTGAGTAGCATCAACCAGGAGAAGTGCACCCTCCACTGCTCGTAGGGAGCGTGACACTTCATACGAAAAATCAATATGACCCGGAGTGTCGATAAGGTTAAGAATGAATTTCTCTCCGGCATGTGTTGTGTATGCCATGCGAACTGGAGTCATTTTAATCGTAATGCCTCGCTCTCGCTCTAGCTCCATACTATCAAGAACCTGATCTCTCATTTTTCTATTCTCTACGGTATGCGTCGTTTCAAGAAGCCGGTCCGCAAGGGTAGACTTTCCGTGGTCAATATGGGCGATGATGGAGAAGTTGCGTATATTCATACAAGTAGTTCAATACTACACGAAAACCTAGCCGAAGTAAAAAGTGACACCCTGATAAAACTTTTAAACACCAACTTTCTTTCGGCTGTACAGTGAGAGAATAATAAGGAAGTTAACAACCCAAAAAACGACATACCCAATAACGAGTGACTGCGCTCCTGATGTTTGCAATAAAATAATAGTACCAATAGATATAAATGATGACAGCAGATATGCAGTAAACACATCTTTTGTATCGTGCGCAGAATACAACCCGACAACATAGTACCCGGACATCATTTGGAATGGAAGTGCGATAAGAAACCCTGTCAAAAAGAATGCAATAAGATGATTACTACCGGTGTCGCCATACAAAAATCTAATGACAAAGTCTTGTAGTATGTACAGAACCACAGCAGCAGCTATACCTAGTCCTCCAAGAACTGATACATATCTTTTGACGATATGCTTATAATCATTAATATTTCTATCAACAACTTCTTTTGAAAGAATTGGCAGACTCGCAGTTGTCACACTTTGCTGCACCACCTGAACTACTGCGTCTGTTATTTTCTGAGCAAATAAAAAGGCTGACAACACTCCAGGGCCGAGCGTCGTAGCAAAGCCGTGAAAAAATAACGTGCGCACCTGAGTGATAACATTGGTTCCGGTTCTTGGAAAAGCTACTTTGATAAGTTCATACACATAATGAAATGACGCCTTGCTAAAAGATCGTCGGAACTGAAATCCCCGTAAAGAAAAAGCTTGGATCGCAAGTGAAAGTACTGATCCTATAATAACGCCG
The DNA here is from genome assembly GCA_964461165.1 of uncultured Candidatus Saccharibacteria bacterium. GTDB lineage: Bacteria > Patescibacteriota > Minisyncoccia > Phycocordibacterales > UBA5272 > UBA11704. Next base: position 2,510 of record CAYWTC010000031.1, read on the forward strand.
TATGTTAAACCAAAAACACCATACGTAGGGTACATGAATACGATGCCAGCAATAATACCAATAGAGTATCCAAGCGGTGAAATACCATACAAAAAGAACTGGTTCTTCATTTGTGCTAAACAAGAAATAAGAGATGTCGCACCGAGAAGTATCGGCTGTATAAGCAGAATACGTGTTGTTGTAATAAATATACTCATTTGATCCTCAGTAAATCCAGGAACAATATAGTGAGCAAATAGTGGCAAGGTAATAGCTATAACGGTTGAGAGCACGCCGAGCATGGCAACAAAAAACATGGTAAGCGATGCGAGCTTTGCTCGTGGGTCAACAATATTTCCATGTTTGTCTTCTTTGGTTAAGAAAGGAACCACAGTGCCTGAGGTCACAAACGCAAGCACCATACCATACATAAGATCAGGTATTCGAAATGACGCGTTGTAGATATCAAGAAGCGGCCCAACGCCAACATACCCAGCAAGAAGCCTGTCTCGCACGATGGCAAGCAAGATAGAGAGCACAGAAAAGAAGGCAATAAGAACAGAATTCTTAAAAATCATACACCAAGTATATCATGAGAAAATACCGACCTTGGAGGTCGGTATTTTCATATTGTCTTTGTCTATAAGCCGAATTCTGTGTTTGTGTAGACATTTATCTAGCCTTACCATTACTAATAAGGTCAAGCGACTCAAAGGATTACTCCAGTACGGTCTTGCACATACGTATGTATTTAGCCGTTTCAGCCGGACTAAACCGGATCGTTTCTGTTCGCAACACGGTGGTCACCCACGACGGGCATTACCCGCTACGCTTCCAGAGCTCTTCATCAAAAGATGCGTTGCACTGATATGTGTTCGGACTTTCCTCATACATGCAACAAGATGCTGCACATACGCATCTACCCAACAAAGACAAAAGTATTGTACAATACTAAACTAATTATGTAAAGATATTTCGGTCTGCGACCCTAGGTAGATGCCGTATGTTCTTGCCATACCGGCCGGAATTTCGAGGACATATTTTGCCGCACTTTCGTTCGTGAAAACCTCAGGGTATGATTCTGAGGAAACGTTCTCCACAATATGCATGGCTCTTCCTTCTTCGTTAAGCCAAATAATATCAAGAGGGAAAAGCATGTCCTTCATCCAAAAACCATATCTTCCTTCAACGGGGAAAATAAAGAGCATCCCCTCACCTTCTTTAAGAGTCTTTCTTCCTGAGAGACCTTCTTTTCGAGCAGATGCCGTCTCTACAACTTCTGCACTAATCACCCCAGACGGTACAGCAACTTGTGCCGTAGCTCGCACAGCGCGTTCGACAAAAACTGGATAGCAAACCTCTGTTACGAGACATCTGTATGCGTAGATCGTAACAAAAAAGAGAATTACAACAGCAGCAACACTTTGATATTTATATCTCTGCACTATCTCAGAAATTTTCTTCATGCTTACTTGCGACCTGCTTTTGCACGATCAGTTTCTGTAAGTAATTGCTTGCGAAGACGAACAGACTTTGGTGTAACTTCAAGATACTCGTCGGCGTTCATAATTTCTAGACCACGTTCAATAGATATTTCCCATGCCGGTACGAGTGTAATAGCCTCATCAGCGCCAGATGAGCGCATGTTTGAAAGTTGCTTACCTTTGGTTGGGTTTACCATCATTTCTTCACCCTTTGATGTATTACCGATAACCATACCCTCATACACCTCAGTGTTAGGAAGGATATAAATAACTCCACGGTCTTGAAGGTTCCAAAGTGAGAATGCAAGAGCTTTACCCGTAGCCATAGATGTCATAGAACCCACAAGTCGGCGAGTGATCTCTCCTGCGTATGGACCGAATTTAAGGTATCGTGCAGACAAAATACCAAGACCCTTAGTATCAATAACAAACTCTCCACGGTACCCAAGAAGGCCTCGTGTTGGAATTTCTGCTTTAATACGATTAACCCCATGCTTTTCTGACATGTCTGTAATCATGGCCTTACGACGTCCAAGCTTTTCCATAACAACTCCAGCGGACTCCACAGGCACGTCAATCACTAGCTCTTCGTACGGTTCTTCTTTTACACCGTTGTTGTCGCGGAAAATAACCTGAGGCTGTGACACTTGAAGTTCATACCCCTCTCGACGCATTGTTTCAAGAAGTACACCAATATGTAGTTCTCCTCGTCCGTACACGAGATACTTGTCGGTATCGAAGTTAACACGAAGCCCGACGTTAATCTCGAGTTCTTTTTCAAGACGATCACGAATCTGACGGCCAGTTACGAACTTACCCTCCTTTCCTGCAAATGGTGAGTCGTTCACCAAAAAGTTAAGGGCGATCGTTGGCTCATCAATATGAATAGCGTCCATCGCTTGCTGAGTGTCTGTTTTTACAAAAGTATCTCCAATATAAATATCTGGAAATCCTGCAATCATCGCAATATCTCCTGCGATAACTTCTTGTACATCGATTCGGTTGATACCGTTGAAGGTGAATATCTTTGTTACTTTTGACTTTGAAGATGTTCCATCAGACTTTTTTATAATCAACTCTTCTCCAACTTTAATAGTACCGTCATATACACGAGCAACCGCCATACGACCAAGGAAGTTATCATATGCAAGGTTAAATGCCTGAGCACAAGCAGTGTAAGATCTTTTCGCTCATCGTTAAGCTCTTTCATTGCTACACCTTCACGTCCAATAGCATATACCGTCGTAAAGTCGAGCTGCTCATCGTTCGCACCAAGCTCCATGAAAAGTTCGAACACTTCATCGTGAACTTTTTTTGCATCAGCAGCTGGCTTATCAATTTTGTTAATAACAACGATTGGCTTAATACCGAGTTCGAGAGATTTCTTAAGTACGAAACGTGTCTGCGGCATAGGACCCTCTTGAGCGTCAACAACAAGAAGTACACAGTCAATTGATCGAAGTACACGCTCCACCTCAGAACCGAAGTCCGCGTGACCTGGAGTGTCGAGAATATTTATCTTCACGCCCTTGTATGGTACAGAAGTGTTTTTTGCAGTAATAGTAATGCCGCGCTCTTTTTCCATTGGATTTGAGTCCATGGTTTGCCCTTCTACACCCACACCACACTGCTTCATAAGTGCGTCAGTAAGGGTTGTCTTGCCGTGGTCAACGTGAGCGATGATGGCGATATTACGAATTTCTTGTTGCATACATA
>CAYWTC010000032.1:0-5634 GCA_964461165.1 uncultured Candidatus Saccharibacteria bacterium
AATCGAACCACTATTAACGGCTTAGAAGTCCGCTGTTCTATCCATTGAACTACCAAGGCAATGGATGAGTATATACTAGCAAACTATGCGCCGTATTGCACCGTAGCACTCCCGTACTATCATTTCTTTGTTTCTAGCCGTATTCCTACATTGCAATCTTCTAAGAGTTCTGTTTTTTCTATGCTCGTCACCACTTTCATGGCGTCTTTTCGGTTAGCCAGTATCTTTCTGTTAACGGTAAGAGCTAATGACTCAATGGTATTGAAAGATTGCGTGGTGCAAATAGTAAGAATTTCTTCTCGCATAATTCCATAGCAAAAAGCGTAGTCGAATGTGTCAGCCTCTGCGTGGTGTAGAGGGAATGTGCAGGTCACTTCTGTGGTAATAAGAAATTCTTGTGCTTTAACTTTTTCTACTGGGAGCAGGCCGTGCTTTGCGTTCACCTTTAAGTTTTTGATGAGAATTGTGTACATGTTAGCTATGTGTAAGGTTGGTAAAAAGTGGCCCGTACATGTCATCTTGTATGTCGATATGCAGCTCTTTTGTGTTCACTTTTTCGCAGAAGGTAACGTTGCTATCAGTGACGACCGCTAAGGGTTGCTGCTCTGACCCTTCGCCCATAGTGAAGACCGCAGCAGTTGCCAAGCTGTCCGCCACGTCGACACGAGACACCTTAAACTTTCTTCCAAAAATATCTGATGTACCGCGGTAGTCTTTGATGCCTTGAAATCCAGCATACCCAAGTGCTACGCCTGTTACACCTGCGCGGAGAGGGAGTGTTCGACTATCTGTGATAAGTACACCAAGGTTTTTTATGGAGTAGTACTTTTTAAGCTTTTTGCGGATCGTGTGCGCGGAGGAAAAACTATTACATGGAAGTAGTATCAGTTTGCCGCCCGCGTTGGATTCATCTATTCCGGCAGATGCCATGACTACGCCGTCTTTAACAGTGAGCCAAGCATAACGTGTGGGGATGGCGTAGTCACTCTCGCGCTTGATGAGCTCCTCTTTTGTTGTCGATGTTGTAATCTCAACAACCCTGTGTTCGGCGAGGGCTACAATTTTTGATGTGATAACAAGAATACTCTTTTCTTTAAGACTGGGTACGTGGGATGTTATAAGTGAGATAAGGTCATCTCCTTCTGTGAAAACACTGGTTCGTATTGGTGTGGTTAGCATGGTTGTGTGTGGACATATAAAAGCACCGCTCGATCGAGCGGTGCTTTTATGATGAAACAAACACAGCTCTATCTTTAATAAAAAGCGGTAGGTGTTTTGGCAAAGCTAGACCAAGTTGTTGTGTGTGAATTGTGGAGCATGTAACTTTTTTGTGGGGGATAGAGGACTCGAACCTCTGACCTTCTCGGTGTAAACGAGTTGCTCTACCAACTGAGCTAATCCCCCGAATGTGTGGTATAGTACCCCATATTATGGATTTCCGCAAGATTTACGAAGATAATCACACGCTCGTCATCGACAAGCCGGTGGGGGTCATGGTGCACCCAGATGAGCGAAGCACAGAAGAGACTATTGCAGACTGGATGCGAAGTGTTTATAACGTGTCCGGTGTCGGCGATGTTGGGCGTGAGGGTATAGTGCACCGCCTTGATAGAAACACGACAGGGGTACTCATTCTTGCCAAAGATTCGATTGCTTATACAAGTTTTAAAAAACAGTTTCGTAATCATACGACACGTAAGGTCTATCGAGCAATCGTTGAGGGTAATGTTAAAAACGACACAGGGATGATATCGGCGGCAATTGCGCGCGCAAAGAGTGACTTTCGTAAACGTACAAGCGTCGACATGTTTTCTCACGATACCCGAGGCGAGGAGCGTGAGGCGCTCACAAGGTACAAAGTTTTGGCCCGTGCGACAGATGATGCTGGGAAAGCATACTCGTACGTTGAGGTGTACCCTCTTACAGGAAGGACACATCAAATCCGCGCTCATTTCCGAGGTATACGACACCCGATTATCGGGGACGATTTATATGGATCTCGTACTGGGAAAGACATTGCACCGAGATCTATGCTACATGCATACTCTTTAACAATAGAAATACCAGGAGAAACAGAGGGTAAAATAGAAAAAACCTTCACCTCGCCAATCCCTGATGATATGACACAGATCTTGAAAAAGCTATTGCTTAGTTAGTTTTTTTGTGATATCATCTGAGAACTATTATTTTCGTATGAAAACAGCAATCAAATTCAGCCCCGTAGACATGGAAGCTCGCAAAGCCCTTGATTTCTCTACCGGAGACACGCTTCGTGTGTGGAACAAAATTAAAGAAAACGACGGCAAGACTCGACTCCAAGCTTTTGAAGGGATGGTACTTGCTCGTAAGCATGGTACAGAAAATGGTGCTACATTTACCCTCCGTAAAGTCACATCAGGAGTCGGAGTTGAGCGTGTATACCCACTATACTCTGTCATGATTGACAAGATTGAAATTGTTCGCAAGAACCGCACCCGTCGTAGTAAGTTGTATTATGTACGAGACAAAGCACTTCGTGACGTACGTCGTAAGCTTAAAACAGACAATACTCGTCTTGTGAAAAAAGGTGGCACAACAACACTCGAAGCTGCACCAGAAACAGAAGAAGTAGCAGCATAAAACAAAACCGCCCACAGGGGCGGTTTTGTTTTGACGTGATGTATGGTAGTATTTTCAGTACTTCTTTAATGAAGATGCCCAGGTGGCGAAACTGGTAGACGCACTACCTTGAGGTGGTAGCGCTGGCAACGGCATGGAGGTTCAAGTCCTCTCCTGGGCACATAAAATAATGAAGCCAAAGCAAGTCTTTGGCTGATTTATTTTATGCTCGGGAAAGGGCTTGAACTGAGACACCAGCAAAGCCAGTTTGTCCTCAAAACTGTGGTGTCGAAGCCGGGGTCGAGGCTACGTGTCGAGGTGGGAAATGTAATCATTTCAAAACGAGCCGTAGCGGTGACCAAGTCCTCTCCTGGGCACATAGAAATAAAAAGATAACGACAACCATCGTTATCTTTTTATTTTGTGTATATAAAATAAAATCGGGCTCGCGTAGTGCGAGCCCGAAGAGTTACCGCTAGGGCCACTCGAATTTTCCACTGATCATGAACGAAGCAATCGTGGCCCTTGCACCAAGTGGCTCTACGGTGAAGGTGATCCTTCCACGAGAGAGCGCAAGGTAAGGGAGTACTGTTTCTCCTGTGGCTGTGCCTGGTTTTCGTATGCGAACCAAGGTGCCTGGGTCGTAGTACTTGATACGGGCGTACTTGAACCCACCTGAGAGGTCAAGTGGCCCGCGGACAAGTGGCCAGCCTATCCCTATACCACGAGAGGTGCTTGTGCCGTTGACGCTATTTTTTTGGACATAGCGATACTCCACAGAGATGTCTGCTCCGAGAATGTTCCACGGTGTAAACAATGTAACGCCGAAGCAGGGGTTGTCTTCGTTGTACAAGTTTGGTGCATTCCCTGTGCGGTGATCGCTGAAACAAAACACCGTTACCCCAAAATCGTAGCGTTCACGTTTCCACTCGTGAAATAAAGGAGTTGCTTTGAGGGTACGGGGGAAAGATTTCCCACCATACCCACGAACCAGATCTCGAAGCTCTGCGTGGGGGAGATCAACCACGAGGCTGGTTGTTGATTCCTGTCCGGCCGCACACAGCGGCGAGAGTGCTCCTAGGAACAACAGGGTATACGAGAGTCGATCTATCACGACGGTATCCTCACTTTCTTTGTGTGTTAAAGCTGCGACGCCCTTACTCGTCCTGAGTAAAGAACAAGTATGGGTATAATCCTAGCACTTTGCATGCAAAGGTTCACTCTTCAAAAAAACAAGAAATTGTGGTAGAGTAAAAACCTTATTCAGAGATGAATAGTGAGCATGGTGCCTATAGTGTAATGGTTAGCACGCGGGCTTGTGGAGCCCTCAGTTCGAGTTCGAATCTCGATAGGCACACCAAATGAAAAATCCTCTTAGGGGGATTTTTCATTTGGTGTGCCTATCGAAGGGGGAGGGGTCGGGAGAACGGTAGTTCTTCCGTGGAGGAGAGCAGTGAGTGTAATCACGAACGTTGAGAACCGTGGGTTCTTAAAACCGCAGCGATTGATAATGAGCGTAGGTTGGATAAGGCACAATCAATAATTACTAAAAATCTCCTTATATACGAAAGGATTTTTAGTTCCAACTTCACCCCACAGCCCCAGCCAATATGTAGTGTGAAGCAGAGGAGGGTAACTACATCTGAGTTCTAATCCCATCTACGACAGTACACCAACTAATTGGGGATGTTATACTAATCGCATGTTCGAAAACTTCAAAAGGGTTATTGGTATTGGGCTTGTTGCGGGCGCGGGGGCTATTGCCTTGGAGCAAGACACTTCAAAGCATTTTGAAATACTAGAAAATGTCGCCACCACCTACTATCAATCTGCGCCAGGCGAGAAGGTTATACTTGATCTCGCGACAGAGATCCCTTCGTACAGGTTAAGTGACATACAAGAGGGCAATGAAAGTATCGGGGTCTATTGTGGGGTTAATGGGTCAAACGAAGGAGAGATAGATTCTAAAAATGTTATTTTGCCATACGGGAAACTAAAAGAAACATCTCTTTCTTTCGAGTTGCCGAGGCCAGGGGCTACGTACGACGGTAAATGGGGTTATGGGTATTTTATTGTTTGTGGGAAAGAAGGAAAATTTACTGAAAAGGGTATAGAACATGAAGGGGAATACCACAAACCAGATTTTACAAAAAGAGTTGTTTATTTGGTTATGTCAGAAAGTAAAAAAGATATGAAATCAGTATTTACTATCAAATAACTTTTTATTCATCGACTAAATTCTAATTCTCTCCACTACCGCACACCAATCAAATCTATTTTGGTCCAAGACCTGAATTTGCTAATTCAAAATCTCCTTGTGAAAGAGAAGGTTTTTAGTTCTCACGTTTTGTTACCCATTAGATAATAACAGGGGGTTGGAACTGTTATACTCACGACATGAAAATAGCATCCTTTAACATCGGAAATTTTGTATGGATTCTCTATACGCAAAGAGTCCCTCATTACGCCTTCCAGAGAAAGGATACTAAGGCCGTCATTAGTCTTGTTAAAGCTGAGAATGCCGATGTCGTTTTTTTACAAGAAATAGCAACACATGATGACGCTGATATGCTCCGAGAACACCTCGCTAATTTCCCTTACTCGTTAAAAATTCAAACGGAAACACACGCCCTCTCTCTTTTCTTGAGTAATTATCCAATAGAAGAAGTTCGGCATACGTATAGCAATGATTACATGATTAATGGTGTAACTTTTTTCCCGATACACCTGTACGCCTTCTCTTCGAAAGTACGTTCCGTACAAACTAATTTACTGCTCCCTGATCTGCCAAAAGAGAAGGGGGTTATTTTGGGTGATACCAACTTTTGGATATACAAAGACTTTTTTATTTCTAAAAGAGATAAAGATTCATACAACAAAATTACAAAAACATATACTGACTGTTTACGTGGTCTAGGCGAAACGTGCCGAATAAAACTGTCGTTAGATAAAATATTCATCAGCAAGGACTTACAGGCAACAGGAACTCACATTGTTAAACATAGAATTGGTTCAATTGATCACTATTTAACCTCT
>CAYWTC010000033.1:0-5194 GCA_964461165.1 uncultured Candidatus Saccharibacteria bacterium
CTGGAAGAAATATTCAGATATACGCATACGATATAGAGCAGACATCAGATAACAGACAGCAGATGAGTCAGCAGATCGAAGGCTCGGTCAAAATAGAAACGCAGCTTCAGGAGCTACAGGCTCTCGAACGGTTTGGTTTTTTGGTAAACAAAGATAGAAAAGTCTGCAGGACTCTTAGTGATGCTCAGGCGTTTTACGAGGAGTGGATAGATAAACGAGAGACACAGGATTATGGTATTGATGGACTGGTGATAAAAGTAAATGAACGAAAGTTGTGGGATATGCTTGGCTACACAGCGAGGTCTCCACGAGCAGGTATTGCTTATAAATTCCCTGCACAAGAAGTAGCAACGAAACTACTAGCTATCACGTGCCAGGTTGGGCGCACGGGGGCTGTGACGCCTGTCGCAGAGCTTGAGCCGGTACTACTCGCGGGGTCTGTCGTTGCGCGAGCTACGCTTCATAATGCGGATGAAATAGGGCGACTAGATGTTCGCGTCGGGGACACTGTCGCTTTACGAAAAGCGGGGGATGTGATTCCGGAGATATTTGACGTGTTTACAGAACTTCGTCCAAAGAGTTCTGTGGCATTTGTGATGCCAAAGGACTGTCCCTCATGTGGAACTGAATTGTCACGTGTTGATATTGGGAAAGAATTATCCGCCGCACTGTATTGTAAAAATAAATCATGTCCAGCTCAGCACTTAGAAGCACTTGTTCATTTTGTGAGCAAGAAGGGAATGAATATCGAAGGGCTCGGGGAGAAGATCATTGAGACATTCCATGATATTGGACTGATTACAGATGCTGCATCTATCTATGACTTGAAAAAAGGAGACATCGAAGGCCTCGAAGGGTTCGGTGAGAAGTCTGCAGAGAATATTATTGATTCAATCAAAGGGTCACGAACGGTGCCGCTTCATCGCGTGCTTTACTCGCTCGGCATTCGTCATGTTGGAGAACAGACCGCAAAGGATATCGCAAAGCACTTCACTACACTTGATGATATTTCCTCTGCATCAGTTGAAGAGCTTGCCCATGTCGAGGGAGTCGGAGAAAAGGTGGCAGAGGCGCTCGTTTCATATTTCGCTGACGCATCGAACAAATCTTTCCTCGCGCGCCTCCTTCCACATCTCACGATCACAAGTGAAAAAGTTTCTACTGATGGAAAGTTATTTAATAAAGTATTTGTGATAACAGGAACACTTCCGACACTCTCTCGTGATGACGCAAAAGACTTGATCGAAAAGAATGGTGGTAAAGTCGCAGCAAGTGTTTCTAAAAATACTGATTACCTTTTGGCGGGTGAGGGTGGAGGAAGTAAACGAACAGATGCAGAGAAAATAGGAACAAAAATCATTAGTGAAGAGGAGCTTAAAAACATGTTATAATCTCTCTATGTCAATCACCGTAGAAGAACTCGATAACCTTTCTAGCCTTGCGCGTATTACGATTGCGCCAGAGGAAAAAGAAAAAATGCTTACCGATGTGCAGGCGATTTTGGGCTATATTTCAGAGATAAACGACGTATCCTATTCCGCTGAAGCTTCGCGGGACGAGCAAGGAGAACTTACTCGAGGAGAAGAGTCGGTCTATAACGTCGTACGTGAAGACGTGGTTACTCATCCAACGGGATCAAATACCGATGCGATACTCGCTGATGCACCAGCCGTGAAAGATGGTTATCTAAAAGTGGAACAGGTGCTTAAGTAATAGATGGTAGAGATGAGACAATAGACAATAGGAATACACATGCAAAAGACACTACAACAATTACATGAAGAGATAAAAAGTGGGGTGCTTACGATTGAAGCTCTTGTAGAGAGCTGCAAGAAAACGATTACTGAAAAAGATCCTGAGATTCATGCGCTGCTTGGTGTGTACTCTGATGCGCTTGTGTCATCACAAATTGCAAAGGCACAAGAAATGTTTGCACATGGTACTGCGACAGTGCTCTCCGGTATTCCGATTGTCTTGAAAGATAATATTTTGGTGTACGGCGAAACAGCAACGGGAGCATCAAAAATTCTCGAGAATTATGTAGCAACGTATGATGCAACCGTAGTAAAGAAACTCAAAGAAGCTGGTGCAATCCTTTTAGGTCGTGCAAACATGGATGAATTCGCGATGGGAGGGTCAACAGAAAACTCAGCGTATGGCGTAACAAAGAATCCTCGTGACACTTCACGAGTAGCAGGTGGTTCGTCAGGTGGATCAGCTGCGGTTGTTGCCTATGGTGGTGTGCCGGTATCGCTTGGATCAGACACGGGAGGTTCTATTCGTCAGCCGGCAGCATTTTGTGGAGTGGTAGGACTCAAGCCGACATACGGGAGTGTGTCTCGCTATGGACTCATGGCGATGGGGAGTTCACTTGATCAGATTGGACCATTTGGAAATTCCGTTGAAGATGTAGAAGCTGTTTACAACATCATCAGTGGTCATGATGAGCATGACAGTACGTCGCTAGGAGACAACAGACAAAAGACAACAGACAGTAGAGAGCTTAAGAAAATTATTGGTGTGCCGTGGAACTTCGTGGAGCGAAAAGGAATTAACGAAGAGGTTCTTACGAACTTCAAAGCATCAATTGAAAAGATGAAAAGCTCGGGCTACGAAATTAAAGATATTTCTATCGAACATCTTGAGAAAACTCTTTCTGTGTACTACATTGTCATGTTTGCAGAAGTATCAAGTAATCTTGCACGCTATGACGGTATCCGTTACGGACTATCGCGTCCAGGAGATACAAGTATTAAGAGTTACTTTGAATCTCGTACTGCTGGGTTCGGCGCTGAGGTTCGTCGCCGTATTCTTGTTGGTACCTACGTACTCTCATCTGGGTACTATGATGCGTACTACAACAAAGCAAATCTCGTTCGTGAAATGCTTCGTAAAGAATTCGCTGAAGTCTTCAAAGATGTCGATGTGATCGCTATGCCAAACGCACCAACTCCAGCATTTAAGATAGGAGAAAAAATTGCCGACCCACTCTCAATGTACCTTGAAGATATTTTCACTGTACCAGTAAACATCGTAGGTGTTCCCGCTATTGCTATTCCATCTGGCACAACGGCCGAAGGATTACCTCTTTCTATGCAGTTTATTGCGCCACACTGCGGTGAGTCCACACTCTTTACTATCGGGAAAGATTTTGAAGCGATATACTAAGGGTACATGTATTCGTTGTCGATAGATTATATCTTTAATCGTGTCTACGATTTCTTTTTGTGGATTAAGTATATCTGGCTATTTGTCATATGGAGAAAAGATCCAGGGCAATACGTAGAAGAAGTGTCGTATCGTTCATGGGACGGACTTCGTGATCGAGGCTGGTTTGATGCATATTTTGCTAAACAAAACTCTGATGTGCCAGTAGCCGATACTGGACTCACATTGTGGCAGCGCCTTTTAGATACTACGGGTGTTCGTCTATCTGATATTGATAAAGATGGTATACCTGACGTTGCAGATAAAAGACCATACGACCCTGATAATATTACTGAGGCTCAGATGAAAGAACGGTTCCAGGTGGACTATTCAACAGAAGACAAGATACGTGACCTGTTTGGTATTGGGCCACGAGATACTGATGGAGACGGAGTGCCTGACAGTTATGAGAAAAAACATAACCTTGATCCAAACAATGGAGATACTGATAGAGACGGTCTAGGGGATGGACAAGAGCTTTTACGAGGTACTAACCCACTTAATAATGACACCGATAGGGATGGGGTCATTGACGGGAGAGACGAGTCGCCGCTTGATGGGGCTATTTCATCAACAGGCAAGGACTCAGACGGGGATGGAGTGAGTGATGCTATGGAGCAGATACTTGGTACTGATCCGTTTACAAAAGATTCTGATCTTGATGGTATTCCAGATGGTATGGATACTTACCCACTTGATGCTACAAATACTGGTGTATATCAAGGCATTGATCTTGGTGCGACAGTCGACGGTCTTCATCTGAGTGTACAAAATCCTATACTAGGATTTGTCGTTGATGTGCTCTCTATTATATTTATTGCAGCAATTGTATTACTCGCTATTGTTTTTCTTAATTGGTTTCGACAGTTTTGGGCGTCTCAGCTTCACTATGAGCATCTTTTCCATCATGATGATCACGGACACGGTGATCATCACGAGGATACATCACATGGCACCAACCATGTTGGGATTGAGGGACTTGCGATACAAGAAGAGCTAGAGGTTCCTGGAATAGAAGAGTTTAATCAGCATCCACGCTGGGCTATTATCGAAGGGTATATGGCCTCTGACACAGAAGCTCTCTGGAGAATCGGCGTTCTTGAAGCAGATACAATGTTAAATGAGGTGTTATCAGAAAGAGGGTACCAAGGAGCAGACGTTGGCGAAAGGTTACAAAATGCACATTTTAAATCTGTGCAGCTTGCATGGGATGCTCATAAGATACGAAATCAGATAGCTCATCAAGGTTCATCATTTAGCTTAACTGAACGAGAAGCAAAACGAGCGTATGCAATGTATGAGGCTGTATTTCGAGAGTTAAAGGCGATATAAAGAAGAACCTTTTATCATTTTAGTATTGAATTCTTTAAGGAGAGTATGCGGTCTATGATATTGCTGTAAAGCAGTCTTTATGGTATTATATTCTCACGTTAAAAATAGTTTTTAAGGTTGTGTCAATATATAGCGGAGTAGAGTAGAGGTAACTCACGAGGCTCATAACCTCGGGACACCAGTTCGATTCTGGTCTCCGCAACAAGTAATAAACGAAAATACTACGATTACAAGTCGTAGTATTTTCGTTTGAAGAAATAGATTACATTAACTTCTCTAGCTTAGAAATGAGATCTTCTGACGAAGAGTATTTAATAAATTCTGTTGAAACAGTTTTTAATGCCGAAGAAGGCTTGGTGTCAGTTTTAAAAATGCAGATAATTCTTGTTTGTTCTATGTTTGCCCAACCAAGTTCAATCCCCATTCCAGTTGAAGGAAAAGATGCTTCTGCAATAACTAAATCACAGGTAGCAAAATACTCTTTGCTGCTAAAATTCTCAATACTATTTTCGTGTGGCAGAACTATTTCATGCCGACTATTTAACAGGGAGGCTTTCATTGGTTTATACAGTTCTTCTTTATAGTTATAGCCAGTTGAATGAGCAACGTAGATTTTCATATAAGAAGTATATCAGGGGTTATGTTAAAAAACTTA
>CAYWTC010000034.1:0-343 GCA_964461165.1 uncultured Candidatus Saccharibacteria bacterium
GTATGTCTCGTAGTTATTTGGGATATCGTAGTTCACCACAAGAGAAATGTCACTGATATCGAGCCCGCGTGCTGCTACGTCTGTTGCAATCACGACTTGCACCTTTCCGTCACCGAGAGCTTTTACAGCTCGTTCTCGTTCACGGTTATGCATATCTCCGTGAAGAGCAAGTGCTTTAAATCCACGCTTTACCAGCTCATCAGTAAGACCATCCACATGACGTTTCATTTCTCGGAAGATAAGCACCTTAGAGTACTCAGGCTTAAGAAGAATCTCGTGAAGAGCTTCTACCTTTTCTGCGTCTCCTCGTACTCGTACTACGTCTTGCATAACAGATGAAGCA
>CAYWTC010000034.1:353-5012 GCA_964461165.1 uncultured Candidatus Saccharibacteria bacterium
TTTTCACCATCAGTACTTGCACGAATCACATCCTGCATCACAGACGCAGCAGTATCACGTGTCTTGATAGAAATAGTTATTGGATCGTTCAAGAAATCATTTACAAGACGCTTAATTTCTGGAGAGAACGTCGCAGAAAAGAAAAGCCCCTGCTTTGTTTTTGGCATTGCCCCTAGAATAGAGCGCATGTCGTCGATGAATCCCATATCAAGCATTCGATCTGCTTCGTCTAGCACGATAGAGTCGAAGTATGACATGTTGATCTTTCCTCGTTCGATAAGATCCTTCACACGTCCTGGTGTACCGATAACAGCGTTCACGCCGAGTTCAAGCTCCTTAATCTGACGAGTAATTGGTGCACCACCAACACATGACACAGAGAAGAGCTTCATGCCACGAGTAAATGCCATAAACTCTGCTTCTACCTGCTGAGCTAGCTCACGAGTAGGGCAAAGCACCATCATCTTATGATTGTTGTCTGCAACGAGTTTATTGATAAGAGGGATAAGGAATGCTGCGGTCTTTCCAGTTCCTGTTGAAGCGATACCAATAACGTCTTTTCCAGTAAGAACCTCAGGGATAGCCTGATCCTGAATCGGTGAAGGGTTGATAAGTCCTTTTGCAGTTAAGTTCGCCGAAAGAAGTTCTGCGATATTAAAATCGGTGAACTTGTGCTTTGGTGTATAGTTGTCTGTTTCAGCAACACCAGCTTCTTTATTAATAAAAAGTTTTTCATCGATATAATCCTTCTTGAATCCACGCTTTGGATTAAATGAACGAGCCCCGCCTTGTGCAGGACCACGTCCGAAACCACCGCGTGATGGTCCGCGTGAAGAATAGCCCCCGCGCGTGCTCCGCGAAGCTTGTGCGGAGTGGGGAGAATACCCTCCTTCACGAGTAGTAGATGAGTAAGAAGATGATCGGCCTCTGTGACCAGATGAAGAACGGGGACGTGAATCACTTGAAGATGATCCACCTGTTGTAATGGTGTACATGTTATTTAGTTGTAGAATTCACAATAATCCGCGAATCCTGATTAGGTATTATTTGCGCTTACCTTCAGTAAAAGTAGAAGGATTGTATGGTGTTCCACAACGCGTCAAATAAAACCTGACTACACATGGAGTTCCATAAAGGAAATAATATTTGTATATTATCAGATGAATGCTTGTTTGTCAAATACACCTTGAATTGTCATTCTTGTATACACAGGAGTCTAAGTTTTGTATGTATAAAAATTCTTTTTTACTTTCCCAACGAAATAGACATCTATCTTTTTCTGCTGAAAAAGCAGCTCGCACTCGCGCCGCCGCGCTCCGTAAGCTATTTCTTATGGGAAAGTGAGGTTTATGTAAAATATAAAAAACCCGCCCAACGTGCAGCGGAGGTTTTCCGTTGCCGCAGAAGCGGATTAATAAAAGGTATAGCCCTGCTTTTGCGCAGACAGGCATCAATCTCAGATGGTCGACTTTGGGCTCTCCTTGACGCTCGGAGACCCTCTTTTTACTCGACCACTCTGCACTGGCCAGTAAACGGCCCCTTGGGAAGATCCTTGGCGTCAGCAGCATATACCCAGGACCGAGAACAGTAGAGGACGTCGTTTTCGCCGAATGATTCAATAAAAGCGACCTCTGCATTCTCGCCTGTTGCGTAGACGAGTTCTCCATCAGAGGTGGCATGAATCACCCGTCCTGCTTTTGGTGCGAGGTCACCCAGTGCAAGAAGGGTAACAACTGCCCCGTAGGGGCTTTTCAGAAACCCACAGAACACTTGTCGCAGGTAGGCGACACATTCGTCGCTCCTGGTGCCAACAGGAACAGACACAAGCGCAAGGTCCTCATGTACACCTTTACGGCTTAGCCGAATGTATTCAGCGGGCGGAATGAAGTTCGCCATAGCATTCTCTCCTTATTCAATTGAGCTAGTTGAGTGGGTGTGACAGAACTGTGATAAAAAACACACCAGCAACAATCTGCCTCATCTATTTATAGAAAGTCAACATAGTAACTTATCTAACAATCTTTATTGCACACTCATGTCCATACGGGTCTTTGAGGAATAAGTAACTGGTGAAGCCGTGATCAAGAGCGAGTTTTTCAATACGTTCTCGTTGAGTGATGTCGAATTCGAGATAGAGTACACCGTCATCCTGTAAAAACTCTTTTGCACGGCTGAGCACTTGTGTGTGGTAATAGTATCCATCTTCCTTATCAAAAAATGAAAGCGGGTCTTCGGCAGAGAGCTCTTGCATCACCTCTTCTTTCATCTGTGGCGGCACATACGGTGGCACTGCGGTAATGAGATCGTACACCCCCGTCGCCCCTTCCCAGCTGTCCCCTTCCATTACCCTTACACGAGACTGGTCTATCTTATTTTTCATCACAGAGATTTCAATCTGCTCTTTGAGCTTTGGGTCGTACTCGATGAAATCAACTGTCGTGCCCGGAATATTTTTTAATATCGCAAGTCCGACATTCCCTGAACCAGAAAACAAGTCGAGTGCACGAACGGCCAACGCCTTTTCGTGCACCTCTGGTGTCTCTCGTCTCTTGTCTATTGTCTGTTCTATCATCTGCTTCACCCAGTACTCTGTCTCCGGTCGTGGAATCATCGGTCGCAGCGATAAATCTACTTTTGCATTACAAAACATAACCTCGCCGAGTAAATACTCGAAGGCCTCTCCGTGCGCAAGAGCTATAACATCATCCAAAAAAGCATGTGTCTCACGACCTTGGTGTTTTTCTTTTCGTAGTCGAGAGACTTTGTCTTCAAATATCATGTGGTGAGTGTACCTATATGAAAGCAAACACACAAACAAACCCAACAAAAAGGACAAAGCTTGCGAGCGGTAGAGGAAGCATCGCTATAATAAGAAGTCCCCACCATGGAATACTCGTGAATATACTTCCAAGTACAAAAATACAAACTGGAATAACCACAGCGACGATACTTTCCTGGCTAAAAATTTGTAAACCAATAGTAAACAAAGCAATCGTGAGTGTGCCCAAAAAGTTAAAGGTTTGAACGACCGCACCTGCTAACCACCACGCTGCTTGTGTTAGATACCCCATCATTATGCGAAATACTACCAAAGTGACTACCACAGAGCAAGCCTTCACCTTTCCGTAACATAACGTGTGCTACACTGATTCGCACTAATAGTATTCTGATCTTATATTATGGCTTCATCTTTTTCACCAAAGCGATATCTATCAAAAATTCATGCACCTCAGCTACTCTCTGAGCTCATCGCGCACCACGGAGAACAGGCACTCTTTGAAATCAATGACCAAACTCCTCGCAAGCTAGCTGTAGAGCTCATGACAGACTCAATAAAGAGTCTTGATACAAGTGTACGCCTTGCGGTGCTTCGTGACCTTGCTTATGTATCATCAATAACGAGTGAGCATACGGCACGTTGCGCAAAAAAACTTTTTCAAGAACAAGGTGTTACCTTTGAGCCAGAGATAGAATGCGTCACAGATCACGACCTTATACTCTATATCTACCTTCGACATACAGATGTAGCCGACCAATTAGCCTTCTTGGCACCATTTTATGCATCAAAAAGTTATGTTCTCTACGAAGCACCAGAAATCGCCAAAGATGTCATAGAAACAAAAATATCTGAACTCACTCGAGAGTACACGCGTATCGCAAACAAAGACGACAACGCTACAGAGCAATCCTTAGAACACCTTTTTCTTAACAATACACTCTATATAGAATCTACTTTCGAGGGCGGATACACCACAGCTACTGCAATAAACAAAGAGACTGGTGAATTAGACAGGAAGCACGCGACACGAAAACCACAAACAGTGCGCATCGCATACCTGCCACAGGATAATGTCATGCTCATCGCTGGGAATATCTCAAAACAAGACAAGATGATATTTTTGGACACATTTCTTCGCATCGTCTGCGCCAGCGGATATGAAGAAAAAGTAGAAACCTATAACCTTACATCATTCAAAGACCTTTCATTTGACTTCACCCGACACAACAAGGGTACACCTTTTATCAAGGCGACGATTTCTTCAGTTACTCTTTCATATGCAGATGGAAAGAAAAGACTTCGTATAGCCCTACCTTCGTCACGAGACCACAACAACCTTACCGCCCTTAAAGAAACTCTTAACGAACTCGGCCTTTCAGAAAAGTTACAGTCCTTTGATATTGCCAATATCTCATTTGGATTTATGTTTCAAAATAAAGATAACATTGAAAAAAGTATTCGAGTATCATGCTCGCTCGCACCTCTTCGAGCAAACCGTTGCCCACTCTTTGAATATGAGAACTACGCCAAAACTCTTCTTAAACATGCTGGTATTTATGAGGGTTGGAAAGTAGTTGAGAAAAAAGAAAAGTCTGCGGCTTAATGCATACACACAAAGAAAAACTCACGTATATGCGTGAGTTTTTCTTTAACTTATTTTTTTGCGCAGTCGATGGGATTTGAACCCACGACCCCCGCCGTGACAGGGCGGTGCTCTAACCAGCTGAGCTACGACTGCATATTTATTTGTGTCTACACATTCTAGCAGAAAACTAGAATCCGTCTAACACGGTTGTCGGCGGGTGGGAACGATCCACCGACCTTGGGCTTATGAGTCCCACGCTCTATCCAACTGAGCTACGCCGACATATATTCTTTTA
>CAYWTC010000035.1:0-4384 GCA_964461165.1 uncultured Candidatus Saccharibacteria bacterium
TACCACAGTTTTCATCTCTCGAAATAGCTTCTTTGGAAGGGGAGATACATTTTTATGTACGCGTGCGTCGCTCTATGGCACAGTGGGTGCAATCATCGTTTTACGCACAGTATCCGGGCATAGAAATTGCAGAAGTGGATGATTACGTTTCAATGATAAGATACCACCACCTCTCAGAGGATGTTGATACCTGGAGTGGGACATATAGACTTACCAAAAAGTGGACTCCAACAGATAGTGATGGAAAACCATTTAAGGAAGATGGTGAAGTAATGCAAATGCCTGCGGACTATTTGCCAATGAGTACCTATATTGATCTTGGTCTTGATAAAGACCCTAAGGAGCAATACAAAAATGATCCTCTTGTCACAATGATTGAAGCTATGGGTGCAATCGGAAAAGGAGAGTATCTGTGGTATCAGATTATTGTAGAGGACGAAACAGTGTTTAATGCAAAATATGCTGGAGAGTATGGTAAAAAGTTTCCAAAGATGTATGTAATGCCTGATCATCGACATATTAACCTTGTGGAGATGGCCGAAGAACGTAAAAAGCAGTTACGAAAGTATCGTGAGATTAAAAAGGGGTCACTTGCGTATGACGCATACGGGAACCCTATTCAGAAAACTGACAAAGATAAGAATTTACAACCGGTAACATACGCAGAAGATGTTGTTGTTCAGGCGAAAGAAAATGAACTTGCAACAGAAGCAAAAGATGAAATAGAGCTCATCAACCGCAAGTTATCAAAGCAGCTTATTCGTTGCGTTATTCGTCAAGTCTACGTTGCAAAAAAAGAAAACTTTAACCCTCAAAACATCACAAACATTTTGAACTACTCAAAAATATTTAACCGTTTCAATTCAAATGCTCCATACATGAACTCAATCGGAACAAATAGTTCTGCGGATCCATACTCATACCCATGGGAAAACTTTATGAACCGCCGTGTGCCATGGCGAAAGGAGGAGCTTTTTGAGGCGTATGTTGAACGTGAAGGGTTGCACCCTCATATGCATACTGACAAAAATCTCGACTGGTGGGAGGATAAGCTCTTTTGGCATTACTCTATGAAGCTTCGTAAGCTGTGGCGTATGACCTTTGAGGGATTCGTAAAACCATTTGCTCACCCAGAAGCAGATGACGCTTTTATCCTTAACACTGAGGAGCTTGCAACGTTGTGGCATTTGCCGGGATCTATTGCTCAGGTGCCGACACTTTCTCGTATTGATAGTACAAAGTCTGTGGCACCACTTAATCTTCCACAGTAATACGATGAAGCCAGTATCTTTTCGAAGCTGTGGGGTCATTCTGGTTGGTGTAGGTAGCATTATGGCGGTCTTTTATATGAGCGCTCCGTCACTTCCGGGTGGTTCACAGTCATTTCTTATTAACGAAAGTGAAACCGTTCGCAGTATTAGTACGCGTCTGGAAGATGCTGGTGTTATTAGATCGTCATTGTTGTTACGGGCGACTATTTCTTTTCAAGGAAAAGACAGACATATTCAACTGGGACAGTATGTTTTTGACGAAGGACTGTCGGCTTTGGCTGCGGCAAAGCGTATTACAGCGGATGGTCCGAGCATGCCACTACTTTCTGTTACTATTCCAGAAGGTAGTACCAACAAAGAAGTTGCGGCTGCGGTACACAAAGTATTACCGGGAATATCTGAGGCAGGATTTTTGTCACGGAGTAATAAGCTCCCGATGCAAGGGTCGCTATATCCATCTACCTATGCTCTGCTGCCGTCGTATACAGAAGACGATATTATACAGACCATGACCACTACGTTCACCAGAGAGTATTCGCGGCAGTTCGGAAAGCTACCTTTCCCACAAGATGTGAAGGATATTCCTCAGGTGCTGTCGCTGGCATCAATCTTAGAAGGTGAAGCAAAAACACCGTATGATATGAAAGTTGTCTCAGGTATTTTGCAGAATCGACTCGCAATCGGTATGGCTTTACAGGTGGATGTGGTGCCAGAGACGTATCAGTCGAGAGGTATCCCTCTCCCAGCCCATAATAATCCGGGTAGTATTGCGATCGATGCAGTATTTCACCCTATCGCAACAGACTATTTGTATTACATAACAGGAAGAGATGGTACAATGTACTACGCAAAAACGTTTACGCAGCATAAAGAACACATTAGAAAATATTTAAGATAGATTGTAGAGATTAAACTTTACACCGCAGGGGTATTCTTTCACTGAGTACGTAAAATCTAATCTCTAACATCCGTCGTCGCTTACATACATGAAAATTCACAACCTTGCTTTTATTGATACCGAAACAACAGGAACAGACCCTAGTAAGCACGAAATTATAGAACTCGCAGTTATTGTTGTGCGACAGGTAGAGCGCCCAGGACGAGGACCGTCACTTCAAATTATTGAAGAGTGCGAGTGGAAAATAAAACCAGAACACATGGAACGCGCAGAGGAGCAGGCCCTTCGAGTGAACGGATACAATGAAGTGGATTGGATGTTTGCTGTTGATAGAAAAAAAGCGATGGAGGAATTTGCAAAGAAGACGCAGTCGTGTATTTTCGTGTCACACAACCTTGTATTTGATTATGCATTCGTTATGAAGGCCTTCGAAGAAACGGGCGTGGATAGTCTCATGCATTATGGTAAGTTAGACACTATATCAATAGCATTTGCTCGACTCTATGATGCACCACAAGCAGATAAATTTTCTTTGCGGGCGCTGTGTGAATTACTAAAGGTTGAAAATACTAAAGCCCATACGGCACTCGCCGATACGCGTGCACTTGTGGCATGTTATCGAAAGATGATGGGTGCATAATACAAAAACGAACCCCACAAGGCGTGGGGTCGGTAGTGCCTTAGTTGCACGCAACTCGGACGTAGACGGTGATAGGTCCGTTTCCATGTTGGTTGTACGTTTGCCGTGCTTCAAAGCAGGGTACTACTGGCCGAATGACCAGGTAGCGTGGTTCTTCAACCCAGACCTGCACCTGTGGTGGCGTAATGATCACTTGCGGGCCTTGCCGGTACCACCAGGTTACTACTGGTGGTGGGCTGTTGTGAACAATGCGGCCCTGAACGTGGCCTTGGGCGTGTGCACCACCACAGCTAAGCAGTGCTGTAGTAGCGATGGCGGTTGAAAGAACAAGCAGTCGGAACATCATGGCGTATCTCCTTTACAAGTTGCCTGATGATCTGTACTATACTACACCTATGGGAAAACTCAATGGTAAAAAAGTATATGTCGGCATGTCTGGCGGTGTTGACTCGTCGGTTTCGGCGGCGCTTTTACAAGAACAAGGGTACGATGTAACCGGTGTTTTTATTAAAGTGTGGCAGCCAGATTTTATTGAATGTACATGGAAACAAGATAGGTTAGACGCGATGAGGGTAGCTGCACAGCTTGGTATACCCTTTGTAACGCTTGATCTAGAGCAAGAATATAAACAAGGAGTCATTGATTATATGTTACGAGAGTACAAAGCAGGACGAACACCTAACCCGGACGTGATGTGTAATCAAGAAGTTAAGTTCGGAGCATTTTTATCATGGGCACGTACATGTGGCGCAGATTATATAGCGACAGGACACTATGCACAGACCGACGGAACGCATTTACAGGTAAGTAAAGATACCAACAAAGACCAAACATATTTTTTATGGAAGCTAGATAAAGAAAGACTAGCGCAGGTACTTTTCCCTATTGGTCACATGGTAAAGGATGAGGTGCGTAAAGAGGCTCGCATACGAGGGCTTTATACGAGTGACAAGAAAGATAGCCAAGGGCTATGTTTTGTAGGAACGATTGATATGACTACGTTACTGAAAGCGTATATTCCAGAACAACGAGGGGACGTGGTGGACGAAGCGGGTCAGGTTATTGGATCTCACGACGGAGTATTCTTTTACACACTTGGCGAACGTCACGGCTTTATTGTGCACCAGAAGCATACGCAGGAGTCACCATACTTTGTCGTGAAAAAAGATATAGAAAACAACGTCCTTGTGGTGTCGCATGCACAACCAGAGAAAGTTCTCGGGGACGAGATTCTTCTAGAAGACATGAGCCATGTCGCGGATGCGCTTATTCCTGATCATATATATCAAGCGCGTGGGAGATATCGGGCGCCGTGTGCACAAGTTAAGATAGATGGAAATATTGTGAAAGTGGTGTCAGGTGAGCTTGTAGCCACTCCTGGGCAGTCGCTGGTGCTTTATGATGGAGATATCTGTGTGGGTGGGGGTATTATGAAATAATAAAAAAGGCACCCGAAGGTGCCTTTTGCGGAGCGGTTGTGTCTATTCAGACACCGCTACTTCCCGCTGCGCCCGCGGCCTGCCTTTGACCGCGGGCGACCAGATTCGACACCGCTCTTTTCGGGCTGGCGCTTCT
>CAYWTC010000036.1:0-3921 GCA_964461165.1 uncultured Candidatus Saccharibacteria bacterium
TACTTTGGGTATGAATATTGTAAAGTTCTTGCGTCATGTTTTTGTCGCACATGAACATAATGAATACAAGCCACACCTGTTTCGAAAGACGGGAGTTATTACCTTTGGTATTATCAGTATTTTTTTGCTAGGGTTTTCTGCGGGAAGCTCAGCAGTGCTACATAAAACTGTATTAGGTGCGTCGGTCGCAGCATCTGTATTGATCGACCTTGCCAATGAAAGCAGGCTTGCATACAACGAGGTGCCGCTTGTGCGTAATGAGAGGTTAGAAACGGCTGCACGCATGAAAGGTGAAGACATGGCAGCAAAAGGATACTTTGCTCACAACAGTCCAGAAGGTGTGACGCCGTGGCATTGGTTTAAGGAGGCTGGGTACTCTTTTGTATACGCAGGAGAAAATCTTGCTATTAACTTCACAGAGTCACGTGATATACAAAAGGCATGGCTTGAATCACCGCTCCATAGGGCAAATCTTCTTGATGTTCATTTTCGTGAAATAGGCATAGCTACCATAGACGGTGTGTATGAAAATAACAAAACAATATATGTCGTTCAAATGTTTGGGACACCAGCGCTCAGTGATGGTGCTGAGGTTGAGTCTTCTTCTCTTGTGCGTACTGCAACGACAACATCAGGCACGCTTTCAAAGCTCGCCTCATCGACCGAGGCTGCTGTTAAGGGAGATGTGGCATCATCATCCCAACCTCTTCAAGAAGTCTATTCTTCTCAAGACCTTGTCGTCGCACAGCACACCGACAAAGAAGAGGGGACTCTCTATACCAATACTACGCCATATACAAAATATGCAGCGTGGTATGAGCGGGTTATTTTCGGAGGTACAAGGTATGTCGATATTGCGTATCATGCACTTATGTTGCTTGTCGCAGGATCACTTCTTACCATGCTTATATCAGAATATAGAAAAAAGCACTTTAAGCACATCATCTATGGTATCTGTATGATAGTTGCTCTCGCACTCCTTATTGTCATTAACACAACGTTTTTATAAATTATCGATAAAAATGGTGCTTTAGTTGCGTCTCTGTGGAAAATCATGTAGTATCCCTAGTGGATAATCACACACAGCTGCAGTTTCTTATCCGCGGAGATGTTCGCCGATAGTCGGGCTCGTTGCCCAAACTGTATGCTACCTGAGCCGCTTCGAGGTGTCACGTGTGATCTTCCTGGCTCTGTGGGCTACCCCTCTGCTGTGAACACGTGCTCTACGCAGTAACGGGTCACAGCAGAGGCACATCCACAACAATCATCGTCCTTTGGGGCGGTTTTTTTATGCAAAAACCAAAACGTGGTTCGTGGTAAAATAGATGTATGAATCCTAAGGACCAGATCAAAGACACCCTTTCAATCGTTGATGTTGTCTCGACATATATTCGTATAGAAAAATCTGGAAGTCAGTATAAGGCACGATGCCCTTTTCATAATGAGCGAACGCCGTCATTTTATGTTTCTCCCGAACGTAAGTCATACCACTGCTTTGGGTGTGGTGAACACGGTGATATTTTTTCGTTTATAGAAAAAATAGAGAACATTCCCTTTTTTGAAGCCCTTAAAATTTTAGCAGACAGGTCTGGTGTGTCTCTTAAAGATGCGAAACATAAAGAGCAAGAGTCACGCCTTGTGGCGCTGCTTAAAGATGCAACAGATCATTTTCAAACTAATTTACAGACACAAACCGAGGCGCGCGAGTATCTTCTTGGTCGAGGGCTAACAGAAGAGACAATTACAACATTTCGTATTGGGTATGCAAAAAACGAATGGAGAGACCTTTTTATTTTTTTGGCGCACAAGGGATATAAAGAAGAAGAGATGGAGCAAGCTGGTCTTGTCATCAAAACCGAGAAAGGGTATTACGACAGATTCCGAGGAAGAATTATGT
The DNA here is from genome assembly GCA_964461165.1 of uncultured Candidatus Saccharibacteria bacterium. Classification (GTDB taxonomy): domain Bacteria; phylum Patescibacteriota; class Minisyncoccia; order Phycocordibacterales; family UBA5272; genus UBA11704. The sequence goes on from CAYWTC010000036.1 coordinate 1,898, forward strand.
TTCCTATTCGAAATGTTTCCGGAGTTACTGTCGGTTACTCTGGGCGTATTTTGCCGTCGCTCGTTGATCCGACAAAAGAAGTTGGTAAGTACGTGAATACACCCGAGACGCCGCTCTATCATAAATCAAAAATACTTTTTGGGTATGACACCGCAAAGAAAACAATGAATGAAAAGAAAGAGGTTATTATTGTCGAAGGACAAATGGACCTCTGTATGAGTTATCAAGCAGGAGTTCATAATACTGTTGCGGTATCTGGTACGGCGTTTACTGACGAACACATTAACTTAATAAAACGATTTTGTGACAGAGTTGTGCTTGCTTTTGATACCGATAGTGCTGGACAAGCAGCACTGAAAAAAACTGCACTTATGAGCTTGCTTGCTGGTGTTGATGTGTATGTTGTGAAGGATATTGGTACGAAAGACCCGGCAGATCTTATACGAGATAGTGGGGCGAATGTTTGGGTGCAGGCGGTCTCGTCACCTCGACACATCATAGAAGCACTTCTTGCGACAACCTTAGATACAAGTGTAGATGAACGAGAGCGTGGAAAGCTTGTCGTGACAACTATAATTCCATATGTGAGAGCTGTACAGTCTCCTGTGGACCGGGATCATTTTATTAAGATGATATCTTCGCGTACGCATATTAGCGAACAGGCACTCCTTGAGGAACTTGTCCGGGGTATACAGCTTGATGTTGTCGTCGAAGAAAAGACATCTCGTCAACAAGAGTCTCGTAAAGACAAAGTGCTGCGAGAGCTTATTGCCTTTATGCGGCTCTACGCACGAGAGCATGACCCCCTTGTTGGCGACCTTAGTATTGATACAACGTTTTTCCCTGAGGAAATTATTCACGAAGAAATGTTTCGTCTTGAAAAGCAGTCTGGTGGGAATAGTGATGCATACTTTAAAGACCTCTTGCAAAGTTATCGACATGAGTGTAAGCAAGAGCGAGTTCGTGAGATACAAGCAGCTCTTCGAGAGAGTGGTGCCGATCATGAATCTTTGATGCGAGAATTGCAAGATTTAGTACGATAAGTACCTGTGTAAAATGTTATAGACCCGTGCGTGTTTTTGTGGTATAATCCGCCTACGTCATATGGCGGCAAAAAAAGTATCTTCACAAAAAAATAAGGGTAAAAAAACAGTAGCAAAAACTACTGCCAAAAAAGTCACAAAAAAGGTAGCACAATCTCCTGCTAAAAAAGCAGGACAAGCTCCTTCAAAAAAGAAAAGCTCCGTGAAGAGCAAGGTGTCTCGTGTACAACAAACAAAGAAGACAGCCAAAAAAGTGCCTCATGCTAAGAAAAAGGTAACCTCATCTCCTAAAAAGGTTGCCAAAAAAGTTACTAAGTCAGATGTTCGGTCTCAGGTAGCTGCAAAGCCAAAATATAAACCAAAAGCGTTTACTATTAAAACAGGCCCAACAAAAGCTCGTGCACCAGAAAAGCCAAAGAAGATAACAACAAGAGAACAAAACGAAACAGAACTTCTTCAAAAAGGTAAGGAGCGTGGTTTCATCACATATGATGAAATCATTAAATATTTCCCTACAATAGAAAGTGACATTTTGTATCTTGAAGAGTTGTACGAAAAAATATCAGGGGCAGGTATAGATATTCTCGAAGGAGGGAACCTTCTTGATCTTGACGATGATATCAATAAACTCGGTGGATCAGACAGTACGCACGATAGTATTCAAATGTATCTTCGTGAGATAGGCCAATACCCGCTTATTTCTGGAGAGGATGAGCGTGACTTGGCAAAGCGTATTGAAAAGGGTGACGACGAGGCAAAAAACATTCTCGCGAAAGCAAACCTTCGTCTTGTGGTATCTATTGCAAAGAAATACGTTGGACGTAGCTCAGATCTGACGCTCCTTGACCTGATTCAAGAGGGCAATCTTGGTCTCTTTAAAGCTGTCGAGAAGTTTGACTTTACAAAAGGATTCAAGTTTTCAACGTATGCGACATGGTGGATTAGACAAGCTATCACGCGAGCGCTTGCGGATCAGTCCCG
>CAYWTC010000037.1:0-3757 GCA_964461165.1 uncultured Candidatus Saccharibacteria bacterium
AATATGCCCGGGTGATGGAATGGTAGACATAGAGGACTTAAAATCCTCGGCGAGTTAAATTGCGTGCGGGTTCGAGTCCCGCCCTGGGCACATACAAAAGAAAATGCCGCAGCAATATTTTTGCGTGGCTATTTTCTTTTGTACAGTATCAGTGATGGGACTAGAACCGCGGGCCGCAACCTGCGAGGAGCAGGTGTAGGTTTCGACCACACCAGTGGGAGAGGCGAGTCCCGCTGTCAAGCTTCGAATCTGCTGATTCGCCTGGGCACCCATAAAAAATAAAGCAGTGCTATAATTTAATGATGAAAAGAATCTTTACTGTGTCTTGGAAATATATTGTCTTGCCACTGCTGAGTGTCGTTGTGCTGGTAAGTGTATTCTACGCGGTGTTGAATCTTGTGACGTCTCCGTCAAACGATAGAACTTGGAATGAGGATCAGGCGGTACTTCCATATGCAACTGTCGATGGTGATATAGTGACTGTTTATAATATACGTAATTTTGACTACGCTTCGACTACAAGTTATACACCTCACTACTATAATAAAACATTTGATCTTAGTACAATTAAAAACGTGTGGTATGTCGTTGAGCCATTTGAAGGGGTGCCAGGATCTGCTCACACATTTCTAAGCTTTGAATTCGAAGGTGATGTATTTATTGCTGTCTCTGTAGAAATACGAAAAGAACAAGGGGAGTCGTTCCACCCTCTGAAAGGTATGATCAACCGTTACGAGCTTATGTATGTTTTTGCTGATGAAGCTGATCTTATTAAGCTGCGTACAAATTACAGACATGATCTTGTATATCTTTATAAGACAACAGCACGTAAAGAAAAATCTCGTGAGCTATTTCTTGATATGATTGACCGTGCTAATAGTCTTTATACTACGCCAGAGTTTTACAATACTATTATTAATAATTGTACGACAAACATTGTGCGTCACATTAATGCGGTATCACACGATCGTGTACCAGTATTTAGCTTACGATACGCTCTGCCGCTCTATTCTGTCTCGCTTGCACAGAAACGTGGACTACTTGATACAAGTATGACGCTCGAAGAGTTACAGGCGAAGAGTTTGATTAACAACAAAGCTCTGATGTATGGAAATGATCCGCAGTTTTCTTTAAGAATACGTGATCGATAGATTTACTGTGCCCATGCTGGTAGCGGTGCTGAGATGTCGTAGTGCTTTCCGTCGAGGGTAAATGATAGTGATTGTGCATGGAGGCAGAGAGTTGTTTTCTTTGTAGCGCTACCGTAAATAACGTCTCCTATAATTGGGTGCCCAATATGCTCCATATGAGCACGAAGCTGATGTGTGCGGCCGGTTGTTGGTCGTAGTTGTACAAGTGTACTTCGTGTGTCATCGTGTGATATCACAGTGAGGTCTGTGTGTGCAGAAAAACATGGTCCACGGCCAAGTTCTTTGTGTGTCGTGCGTTTAAAACTTTTCTTCAAACGATACAGTGCAGCGTCGATAGGAATATGTGTTTCTGATATATTTCCTTCCACTTGCGCAATATATGTTTTTCGTAGTGCGTGACTGGTAAAAAGTTTTCGTAGCTCATCTGCGATGATTGATGTGCGAGCAAAGATAAGCACGCCGGAAGTATCCCTATCGAGGCGGTGCACAATACAGTCATAAGGAAGCGTCTCCGGGTACTGTGTATGAATAAGGTCAAGCATGGTTGTTTCGGAGGTGCTTTCTATTGGTTGCACTAATATGCCAGCCTGCTTATTAACGGCGATTATATATTCGTCTTCGTGGATTATGTCGAGATTCATTAACTCGCACTCTATCATATTTTCGTGTATAATCTCTATTTGTAGATATGTTAATGTAGTAAAAATACAATATGCCCGGGTGGCTCGAGCGGCTTGGCCGCGAAGACATCCGAAGCTAGCAAGCGAAGGATGCTAATTGGCCAATTTCGCAAAACTAGTAAAAGCAGTATCTTTTATATTGAGGTTATACATTAAAGTGCAGTAAAAATATAATATGCCCGGGTGGCGAAATTGGTAGACGCACTTGCCTTAGGAGCAAGCGAGGCAACTCATGAAGGTTCAAGTCCTTTCCCGGGCACAAAAAACAAATCAACCAAAGCTATTGCTTCGGTTGATTTATTTTGTGGCCAAAATAGTTTTGTGACAGATATTCTTGTGTAATGACGTGAGGCCAAAGGTCCGCTCTCTTGCTATCTACTCCTCGTCCTTTGTGGTGACAACACCTCCAACTTTCTCATTACGTAGTATCTCGTCAATATGCTGACGATTCTTCTCACCGTAGTCGATATCTATCTCTACATGAGGGATTACTTTTGTCTGCATCGTCTTCATGATTTTTCGTCGTAGGTCACTTCGTTGTCGTCGTGCAAAGTCCAGTGCGGCATCTTCTTTGTTTTCTGGGAATACTGTTATTAAAAATGTGGCATTACGAAGATCGGGAGATACTTCTGCGCGGGTAACAGTGATGAGAGATAGCCCTGATGACTCACGCTGAAAGAAGTCCTGAGCAATTTCTTTCAAGAGCGTAGCTACTTTTATTTGTCGTTGTGAGGGGGCTCGATTGGCGTCCATAATAGTTTAAATACGTTTCTTTTCGACAAGGATTACTTCGAGCATGTCTGACGGAATAATTTCCACCTTTGTCTCTACCTGAAGACCACACTCGTTTCCTTCATGAACTTCGTTTGTTTTTAGCTTTTGTGATTGAAGTCCGACGATTTTACCACGACCCATTTCCACGCCTCGACGAATCACTTTAAACAAAGCGTCTGTTTTTATAACTCCAGTTTCGACACGTCCTCCGATAACATGAATGTCTTTCTGTGAGCTAAATGTTTTGAGGATTTTGAGTGTACCAAGAGTTGTTTCGTGTTCTTCAAATGGAAGTCTACTTTCGACAAGTGTGTCGAACCATTCTGCGAGCTTGTAGATAATATCAAACGTCTCAGGCTTAATATCAAAACGAAGAGCTTGTTCGCGAGCTTTACCATCTAATTTAACAGTGAATCCAATAATCACTGTCTTTTCGTCTGATGACGCAAGGAGGATGTCGCCTTCGGTGATTGGTCCTACACCTTCGCCAATTATTTTTATTTTGACATCGTCGGTCTCTCGTTTTTTGAGCTCGCGCTTTACGGCGTCCAGTGTGCCAAGAGAGTCTGATTTTACAACCACAGGAATGACTACCTTTGCGTTTCGGTAGATACGAGGATCAAGGACGTCTTTGACAGTATTACTGATTGCCTCTGATTGTAGTACCTCGAGGGCTTTTTTGTCAGCTGATGAGATAAATATTGCACCAGAAGCGGGTACAGCATCGAATCCTGTTACTTTGATTGGCTGGCCAGCACGAGGGTTTTTGATTGTCTTACCGATGAAGTCTTCGATGATACGAATAGGTGAGAGTGCGGTGCCCGCAAGAATGGCACCAGATGATGGTAATGTACCATCTTTAATAATGAGAGTTGCAGAAATACCACGTTTTGCATCAACAAAGCTTTCAAGTACACAGCCTGTTGCGTCCGTGCCGAGGTTTGCAGTGAGCTCATTCATATCTACCAAAAGAATGAGTGTCTCCAAAAGAAAATCGATACCTTGGCCTGTTTTCGCAGAGATCTCTACACAAGGAACATCTCCACCCCATCCTTCGATATAGATGCCGTGTTCGACAAGTGACGTTTTTGTTTTTTGAATATCAGCGCCAGGTTTGTCCACTTTGTTAATCGCAACGACGTAGGGACGCTT
>CAYWTC010000038.1:0-3094 GCA_964461165.1 uncultured Candidatus Saccharibacteria bacterium
TTGCCAGGATAAGGTGAATACCCGCAGCACGACCCTTTTGTGTGAGAGATGTAATAAGAGGCGTGATTTCCTTCGGATAGGACAGCATGAAGTCGTTGTACTCATCAAAGATAATAATAATGTATGGCATCTTTGGTGGTAGTCCAGTCACTTCATCACCGGTCTTATTTTTCTTTCGTGCACGTTCAAGAGCGGGGCCGAGTACTTTTTTATTATAGTCACTTACGTTGACTTGACCATTCTCTGCCAAGATCTCATAACGACGTTCCATCTCTTGTATTGCCCAGTTAAGAGCCTTGATGGCACCTTTTGGTTCTTTGATGATAGGAGTGTAAAGATGTGGAAGATTATTGTATGCAGTAAATTCTACACGCTTTGGGTCAAGGATGATGAGCTTGAGGTCATACGGTGAGTTTTTGTAGAGAAGTGACACAAGGAGGTTTTGCAAGGTTACTGATTTACCTGTGCGAGTCGCTCCAGCGACGAGGAGGTGAGGCATCTTTTCAAGGTCACCAAAGACAGGCTTACCAATAATGCTTTTACCTATTGCAAGACTAAGTGGCCCAGATGACGCGAATTCTGGCAGATCAAGCATAGAGCGAAGCCCAAGCATTGCTTTGCGCTCATTTGGTATTTCTACACCAACAAGTGTCTTTCCAGGGATCGGCGCTTCAATACGCAAAAACTCCGCACCAAGCTCCATGGCCAAGTTATCATGCAGTGAAACTATTTTTGAGAGGTTTACTCCTTGTGCAGGCTTTAAAGTAAATTGTGTCACCGTAGGACCAACGGTCACCTCACTCATCTCAACGTTAATCTTAAAGTGAGCCAATGTTCGCTGAATGGTCGACATCTTTGCCTTACTGTCTCCAGCGCCAGACTTACCAGAATCTCCATTGAGCAAATCAAGTGGAGGCGGGACAAATTCAGGGGTGAGAATAATAGGCTTAACAACAACCTCCTTTTTCACACTCTCTGGTTTTTCTTCACCAAAAAATTCATCACGAATATTGTTGTGCGTATCGAGGTCTTCTTCGTCAGTTTCCATGTCAGGGAGAATTTCATCTGTAAGGTCAAGTGGTGGCAGGACCTCAAGATCATCAACCGGAAGATCTGATACCAACTCTTCGTCGTCAAACGAGCGATCTTTCCTATTTGCGAGAAGTCTTTTTAAACTAAGGAATGGATATGTCGCCGCGATTCCAACAGGACGAAGGGAAGGTTTCTTGTTGATGAGGATGATACCACCGATACAGATTAGTCCTGCGAAGACAGCGACACTTGGGTAGATGGCAAAGTAGGTGACGAGTGGTGCGGCGGTGAGCACTCCGATGAGTCCACCAAAGTGTTCCCCTACAATAATAGTACCCAAGCCTGAGATGCCAACAAGAAGGGCGATGAGCCCTATCGCGTGCTTTATATCAATCTCGGGGAACTCTTCTTTCCAGAGATGGTATGCCACATACAGAAACAAAAGCGGTGTCAGGTAGGCGTACACACCAAAGAGTGCGTAAAGCCCCGAGAAGAGTATCTCGCCACCTTCGCCACCAGCGTGCACGATAGAAAATAAAAGAAGCACGGCCACCATCACAGAGAGCACAGCAAGTACTCCTAAGATGGTCTCTGTTAGGATGGGATCTTTTGAGCGTCGCTTTCTTCGTGGGGTTGATAGTTCGTGTTCATCTTTTGCCATAGTGTAGGTATATATCAATATAGTTTAGCAAAAAGATGAAGGTTCCGAGTGGGTATAGCTTACAAAGAAAGTGTGCAAGGAGAAACAGTGCGAGGATATCTAAAAAGACACATGAGACTCTATTAGACAAGTCTTTACAGGAGATTTAAAAGGCATAGAATGGACATATTAATTGTAGAAATCTTCCTTAAGAAAAAGTGACCACAAAAAGATTTCTATAAAGACAGGAAAAGAAATAAGTGGCCCTGAGTAAGGTTATACATAAAAGACAAACAAAAGACATTATGTCAGACACATCAAGTAGTGACTACGCAAATCTCATAGCAAACAAGTCAGAAAGACTTGTGACTGCAATGTACCTTGTTACAGACCTTCTTCATGATGATGAGCCAATTAAACGAAGTCTTCGCAAAAACGGAGTCACACTTCTGTCCTCGATGAATGCCCTAGCTCAAATAGAAGTAAAAGACAGACTCACCGAGTACAAGCTTTCTCTCAAAGCCACCACAGAAGTCATCTCGCTGCTCCACGTCGCGACAAGTACCGGTATTGTCTCTCAGATGAATGGAGAGATACTGATGAGAGGGTTCCGCACCTTAGAGACAATGCTCCACAAGAAGCAGTTTGCTATCAGTGCAGACATGCTTATGGCTCCTCACGAAGAGGCACCTGAAAACCTTGTGGCTCAAACAGTGGAAAGCTTCTCATCATCATACGACGTTATTACAGCACACAAGACTTCATACGAAGAAAAGAAAACCAGGGATCAACGAGAGGTTGTTATAAAAGACAAAAATACAGAAACATCAAAAAGTGTCTCTTATGAGCCAGTACAAGGCAAGACACTTAAAATTGCTACCGCCTTTTCTCCACAACCAAAACCACAGCTTTCATCCTCATTTCAAATGAGAAAACAGTCACGAAAAGACCAAATTCTCGGCCTTTTTGTGCCAGGGGTTGATGTAAGTATTAAGGACATTTCTGCACGAATTAAGGGGTGCAGTGAAAAAACGATTCAGCGAGAGCTTAACGCCCTTTTGTACTCTAACAAGATAGAACGCATAGGGGAGAAGCGCTGGAGTCGTTATGTACTTAAATAGGTAACAAGCCTCCGGACGTCCTTTTTGTAGAATATTCAGTCAAAACACCCCATAGCAGGGGGCTAGCTCAGGAAGTTTCTAAGCGTACAAAATAGCCGTTTCAATGCCTTCTGCATTGACTTTTGGGGTGTTTTTTGAGATACTTGACTCTAAGTACAGAAAGTGTACTTCAAGTAATATACGTTATTTTATCCACACATTTTACCTGTAATTCATTGCAGAAAAGGTGTGGGTGTATGTATACTACTTGTAGACGTCTCTGTTTGAGAGCGTCCTCTGGTATTTGAGATACATTTATAAG